>JADFLH010000025.1 GCA_022564515.1 Nitrososphaerota archaeon | reverse complement strand
TACAATGTCCGAGCTTTGTGACAAGGCAAACATCAACTTCCAGGATTTCATAATCCATGACGGAAAAAACCTGCGAATTGATATAAGTGGCAAGGAGCAATTCGACATCAAGCTAAAGGGCCTTTGCACATATGACAAGATTGGACTAATTCATGAAATGTCGAAGGGCTGCAAGGTGCACTATGGAGTGGCACCAAAGCTAGAAGAGCTAGAAGCAGATTTTGACATGATTATAGACGCAACAGGATTCTACAGAACATATCTACCAAGACCTGAAAGGGACTTTTACCTGCCAACATATCAATACAAAATAGAATACGAAGACAAGGTTCCCTTTGATGACTTTTACGTAAGACCGTTCCCCGGAATGACCGGATATCTATGGTATTTCCCACTAGGTGAAAAAACCGCCCATATTGGTGCGGGAGATTACAAGAAAAATCATGTAAAAGAAACAAACAAGTTCTTTGAAAAATATGGAGGAAAGGTTACTAAAACTGTAGGAAGGCCAATCCGATTAGCAACACCAGATAGATGTGATCCATTTTATCATGGTAAGGTAGTGGGCGTTGGCGAATCAATCGGTACTGTATTTCCGCTTTTGGGAGAAGGAATCATTCCCAGTATGATATGTGCAGATATTTTTGTAAAAAACATCAACGACAAAGAAAGGTATCGAAAAGAAGTCTTAGAGTATTTCAAAGTTTATCAAAAAGTCTTCAATTTTATTCGAAGCAAGATGAAAGGAGAATTTAGTGTAATGAAACAATTTCCAGAGCTTTTCTCAATCTTTAGATACATGAAAAGAAATGATGATAGATTTGGTATGGAAATTCACATGCGTGACCTGATGAAGGTTGCAAAAGCTTAACTAAACGAAACAAAGCCAAAATTTTCTCTCGTTGTTCTGTTTGATTTCATGTTGTAATCATAGATAACAGGAGAATATTCCTTTAGAACTTGTTTCATTTGATCAATAGTATCTGCCAAGTAAAAACCAGGACAGTCACCTGTAAATTGAAATGTTGTATGGACACGGGCTTTGCCTTTTTCATTTTCCAGCCACGTTGAAAATGGATACAAGTAACACACACCAGGTCTAGTAGGATGAATGGAACATGCGCCCTCGCCGTCTAAGAATCTACATGAGACATGTGTTCCATCGTCTGCTGCTGTTTCATCAGTTTTTCTTTTCAGATTAATTGTAGTCATTGTAGCTGTTTGGCCAGATGGTCCAGATTCACTCCAAGTGGTTGTTATTGTTTCATTTTTTATAAAATCAGAGGTTTTTTGATACTTCATGCCTTTGCCAATTGTAATCAGATCTTCTGAAGTCAAAGGCAATCTCCCCTGTCTATTGCAGCAGTTATGACAATCAGGCCAGTAGCATTTCCACAAAATGTATTTTTTTTCTTTTGTCAAAAAAGGAATATGAAAAATTACGTCTTTTACCTTAACAGGATAATCAGTAACCTCTTGTATTTTTCCTAGCATAAAATCTCGTAAAACTGGGTCAATGTCCCAATCTTTTTCTAAAAAATTAAGCGACTTTTCAATTTCAACGTGAGACAACTATTCAGTTATAACTAGATTTTGAGATGTTATTAATGTTGAGTGATAAAGGAAAGTATGCGTCAGCTACTGAGAACAGAAGATTTGTTTGGGCCGAAATTGTATGGCCATTAATTCTTGAAATAAATGATATAGCATTCACACTAAAACAGTATCAAAAAAAACGAGACGAGGTTTGCGCAAAAAAGAATGTAAATGTCACAGTTACCTCAAGGGGACTAGTATCATTAATGCAGAAAGGAATTCTCATTAAAGAAAATGATGTTTACTCAATACACTATAGATTAATTGCGTACATGAGATTAAAAGCAGATTGCGATTATGCAACTGCAATTCATGAAGCTCAAATGATATAGCCCAATTTTTTTGCATAACTAAATGATTATATTCTAAAATTGCAAAACTCGTTTCAGTAGCCCGATAGTCTAGTGGCCAAATGATTTTCAGGTTAAGGATTCCGCGCTCTGGATCGTATGAGAGGATACGCGGGGACGGCAGTTCGAATCTGCCTCGGGCTACTATGATTTTATCTAGAAGCTTGAGCTATTCTTTCTAGCTCATTCTTCTTCCTTATGGATGGAGCATTGGGATCATTTGCTGCTGCCATGATAAGATGTTCTGCCAAGTGCTCCTCAATTGCTTTAGGATTTGAAAAGGTGGCTTCTTTTACGCAATCAGCAATAAATCTTAAGGCTAGATCAACACGGCGTAATGGAGAAACATCTACTGAAACGTGATAAACTGTACCGCCATAAACAATTCTTGTAGTATCCTCGTTTGGTGCTGAAAATTCAATTGCTCTCACTAAGACTTCTACGGGATTTTTGCCCGTTTTTAGATTAATAATTTGAAGGGTTGTTTTCACTGTCTTGATGGCGCCAATTTTTTTACCACCCATTCTACCTGTGTTTTTAGCATATTTTTTGCCAAAATGCATCAGTTTGTTCACCAGACGTTCTACAACATTAACTTCGGCCTTGTTAAATCGCTTAAGTGCGGAACGGCCATATGTTAAAGGCATAATCATTTTTTTCAGGGAAATTGCTGTTTTTAATCCTGGATCATGAATCTCTATTTCCGAAAGATCCCATTTTCTAAATAACAAAAGATTTTGAGTTTGGGTCATTGATTATCTCCTTGGTTTTTCTTTCTTACCAATTACTAGCTCATGTAGAGACGTATCATTAACCTTGAAAACTTTGAATCTAACACCTGGAATATCGCCCATAGCTCCGCCTTGGGTAGCTCCCATTCCTTCTAGATGAACTTCATCATGCTCATCAATAAAGTTCATTGCACCATCTCGTGGCAAGAAGGCGGTAATCGTCTTGCCGTTTTTTATTAATTGAACTCTTACACATTTTCTAACTGCAGAGTTTGGTTGCTTTGCTTCAATTCCTACTTTTTCCAAAACGATTCCTCTTGCTTGAGGAGCACCTCCAAAGGGATTTGCCTTTTTATCTAATCCTAATTTTCTTCTTTTGTAAGTTGAAATAGACCAGCGTAGTCTCTTCCTTTTTAATTTTAAACCTCTGCCTGCAAATAACCCAAGAGGTGATTTTGTCATAATATTACAACTCGAAGATTGTTTTTTCTGGACTATTAATCAAAACGCTTTTTATGCCAAAATATCTTTTTGCAAGCAGTCTTGCTTTTTCTGCGTTACGACCTTCTCGTCCCACTACAATTCCCTTCTTTGCAGGATCTACTATTACAATAGCTTGTAAAGAACCATCAGGTCTTTTATTTAATTTGACCTCGGATACAAGTTTTGGATTTAATATGTTTTTTAAAAATTTTATTGGATCTTCATCAAATTCAACAAGTTCAACATTTTTCTTTACAATGGCTTGAAGAGACTTGATGTTGGAACCGCCTTTACCAATTGCCACACCCATTTTGTCAGAATTCATAACAAAAATGACTCGATTTTGTTTTTCATCTTCAACGCAATCCCGAGCTGTTACTCCCGTTACATTTTGAAAAAGCGACATTAGTCGCATTTGATCAGTCGATAATTTGATTTCTTGTGTCATCTTTACTCTATTTTATATCAAAACTATTTCAGTCTCATTTAAACTTTCATTAGAACAGTTTTGTGTGGATGTTTTTAACGTCATTATTCATCTTCGGCTTCTTTCAGAATAGATTTGATGGTTGAATCACTTATTGAATTCAATGAAACTATTGAAACTCTAAATTGTAGTCCACAAAGTTTACCAAGTGCTACAGAAGTACCTTTGAATTGTACCATAGGTATTTTAATTTTTTTTGCGTCTAATTTAATTTTATTTAAAATATTTTTTTGAACCGATTCTGAAATGACAATCGTTTTTGAATTTTTTAACGAGCCTAAAACTTGTTTCGTGCCTATCGTGCATTTATTTTCCTTAATTCCAGTTTTGAGCGTCTTTTCCAGCAATTTGTTCATGCATTCACCATGATATAGCAATCCGCCTACAAGGCCTTTATTAGCTTTTTTGATGTTAGATTATCACACATATTAGATTTTGTTTCAACTCGTAAACTAGATTCAAAAAATCTAAGAATTAAAGCCAAAAATAATTGCTAACGAAGAAAAAATACTGTTTATTTGTTCAAAGAAATTTGAATTTTTTGAATTCTTTTTATTTTTTATTTCAAACTCATTCCTGTCATCGTTTTTCTTTGAAACTGAAATGTTTTCAGAGGTTTCTTCATACTGTTGTGTTAAAACGATTTTTGAATTTGTTTTTTCAAAATTTTCTTTTAGAATTTTATTGTCAGGTTCTAGATCAATGCCCAAATTATAAACAGCTATGGCCTCTTCAAATTTTCCTAATTGAGATAACGCATTACCTTTATTATTTAATGCAGGCACATATGATGAATCAATTTCAAGTGTTGTATCATAATACAGAATTGCTTCCTCAATGTGTCCAAGTTTTGATAAAGTTACGCCCTTATTTGTTAAAATTTCAACATCAAGTGGATCATCTGCAATACCTTTATCAAAATAAAGTATTGCTTCCTCAAATTTACATAATCTAATTAATGCTGGTCCCAGTCCATCATAATAAGAGATTGTATCGGAATATTCATTTTGATCACAATTCAAAGTTATTTGATTTAGTAATTTACCAAGTTCAATATCTTCGACGGATAAATTATCCGTTTTTGTATATGTTTTTTCATGGTTTATTGTATTTGATTTTTTTTCTATGTTATTTTTTTCTTTATCATCCTTTTCAATTTCATTTTCTTTAATTACATTCTCATTTACATTATTATTTTCAAATTCTGACTTTTCTGGTATTTGATTATCATCAACAATCTCGTTTGGTATTGATTCTTCATATTCATTTTCAAATGATTGTTTATCTAATAATTCAATAAAATCAAAATAGGCTATTTCTTTGGAATCGCCATAATATGCAGTCACATCGTATGTGCCGTCAACTTTAAAATTAACTCCAGATTTTGCTAAAAAGCTAACAATAAACTCATTATCAGAATTAATGGTGCCAAAATAGAATCCTGTGGGCATTCCGAAGGGATCATGAATTCCTATTAAAACTGAAGGTTCCTCAACTAAAGAAACAGATCCAGTAATTGTTATAATATCGCTATCCGTGTAAATTTCTTTATCGGAATCTAGAATAATAATTTCTGGAATAGGTGGTTCCTCAAAATCAAAAAAAATTGTTTCATCAAAGAAATTATCAGATGTTATTTCAAACGTTATTTCTTTTTGTAATTTGCCATAATCAATTTTCATCAAGTAAGTTCCCAATTCATCATAAAATGGAGAATTGAGTGGGATTATTTTTGAAAAAGTACTGTCTTCTTTTATTTCCACATTATTAGCTGATAAAATTACCCCCTGAGGATCATATGCTCTAAGTGCTAAAACAGGCATTGTTTTTTCTTCTACTTGTCCTGAAAAAAATAATAATTCTCCAGTTTCATAAAATGATTTATCTGTAGCAGCTAAAATTTTAACATCACCAAAATCGTCAGCAAAAGATAGAGGAATTGAAATTGTAACAGTTAGAATTAAAAGAATTAATCCAATTGTTGTGCCCATTTCACGAATAAATTTGGCATTTTTGTATTTAATAATCACGTAGAAATTATACTTTTTTTGAAAAATATTAAAAAGATTAGAACAAAATTGTGATTTGATTTAACAGATTATTTCTTTTCACTAACTTGCATGTATAGGTCTACGGTTCCACTGCCAATTGGGATGCTGCTTCCGACAATTACATTTTCTGTCACTCCTTTAAGATGTTCTATTTCGCCCGCAAGAGCTGCATGTGCGATTGTTGGGACTGTAATTTCAAAGGCCGCTCTCGCAAGCACACTATCTTTTGTGCCAGCTATGCCATGTCGTCCAATTTGTTGCATATAGCCTTTTGAACACATCAAATCCGCTACTAACATAATGTATCTTACATCAACTTCCAGACCCTGATCTTCAAGGGTGCTGCTTAATTCGTTTATCAAAGAATTTCTAGCAGCCTCAATTCCCAAAGTGGCCCCAATTTCAAAAACATTGTTAGTTCGAACATTTTTTTTGTCAATTCCTTTAACTTGAAACAGTTTAGCCAAATTAGACCCAGTTGTTTGTATTACCCATTCATCTTCTTTTTGCACCAATGTCACACGCTCTATATCTGGCATACCTTTCACTGTAGTGTTCATCACCTTATTTCTAATGGTAATGACTGTTGGTGCATCAGATTCGTCGACTAATTTTAGAACTATATTGTTACCATTTATTTCTGTCTTGAATTTTTTGATTGATTGTAAAACTTGATCTATTTCTTCAATTGATACACCACGTTCCTTTAATTTTTTTGGATTAAAGAGAAGCTTAATTTCAGTTGCATAGTTAGTTTCTGAGTCATAAATCAATGAGCTAATTTTAGTTTGCAAAATATTTTTTGCAATTTCTATTGCCTTTTCCCTATCTGTCTTTGATTCATCATCTAAGTAAATATCCATTGTGGGCGTTACAGGCTTCTTTCTAGCATCAACCAGCTCTATTAATCTGGGGAGCCCTAGAGTTACGTTTCTTTCTCTAATTCCAGCAAAGTGGAATGTTCTAAGTGTCATTTGAGTACCAGGTTCCCCAATAGATTGTGCTGTCACGATTCCCACCGCTTGACCAGGTTCAACTTTAGCTTTATTGTAAAGTTCTAATCCTTTTTTACAAACTGTTTCTATTCCTTCTTTGCTTAATTTTGAATCAAGCAATGCCTCATTAGCATTATTTCTTAGTCTAGAGTTGAAGGTTTTTGTGTATTTTTTTGCAAGTTCACTTATTTCTTCTTTAGTAGCCTTTTTACCAGTATCGATAATCATTTGAGATTCAATTAATCTGTTAATGTTAAAGGCCTCACCATGATCACTTTTTGCAACATCAACTCCATCTTCACCATAAAGGAATTGAACAATATGACCATGAGGATCTCTTACTGTTCCATCATACTCTAATCTAATGTGTTCTAACGCATTGATTAATCTACGTTGCATGTAACCACTTTGTTGGGTTCTAACTGCCGTATCTACAAGGCCTTCTCTTCCACCCATCGCATGGAAGAAAAATTCCAGCGCTGAAAGACCATCTCTATAATTTGACTTGACGAATCCATGAGCGTCAGGGTTATCATCATGCTCTTTATAGTGTGGCAAAGCTCTGTTGTTATATCCAGTGAGTAGTCTTTTACCTCTTCTTGATTGTTGCCCTAAAGCTCCTGCCATCTGACCTATGTTTAATGATGAACCTCTAGCACCGGTTGTTGCCATTATTCTTCCAGAATTTGTTTCATCAAAGGATTGGTCTGCAGTACTGCCAGCTGTATCCCTTGCTTTTGATAATTCATTTACAATGTAAGCTTCCAATGCCTCTTCTGGAGAAAGACCTCTTGTTAATTTCAATGTACCTTTTTTTGCTTGGGAAATAAAATCATAGACCGTGTCATAGCTTTGTTGAATCTTATCTTGAATTTCATTCCTAACTTTATCTGGTAATTCAAGATCATCATAACCATAGCTAAATCCATAGTGGGTAATGTATTGTTTCACTATGATGAGAACAGAGTTAAGGAATTTTTTCGCTTGTACATTACCATAGTCTTTTGCAATTCTATGTAACACACTTTCTGGCTCTTCAGCACCAATGGATGACTTGTCAATAACACCGCTGATTAGCTCGCCATTTTTTATTACTACATCTCTTGTGATTCCTTTTGTTCCTTTTGACCACTTTGAAGTCATAACATAATTGAAATCCTTTGGTAAGAAAAGTGAAAATAGTTGTTTTCCAGTATACATAGGACCTTCCTTACCTTTGGTGACAGGTTCAGGTAATTTTCCTTCATAACCACCCAACATTGCAAGATTTGAAAATTCAGATACAGTCAGCACTGTGTCATCTTTTGTGAGTAGATACGCTCCCGTGATAAAGTCTCTTAGTCCACCGATTATTGGACCGCCATATCTTGGTGAAATTAATTGATCTTGTACTCTCATTAGAAGAAGTGCTTCTGCTCTTGCCTCTTCACTCTGTGGTACATGAAGATTCATTTCATCACCATCAAAGTCTGCATTGTATGGTGGGCAAACTGATGGATGAAGCCTGAATGTTTTTCCTGGCAAAACTCGAATATAATGTGCCATTATTGACATCTGGTGGAGTGATGGCTGACGATTGAACATTACAATGTCTCCATCAGAAAGGTGTCTTTCAATGAGATAGCCATTTTCTAAATTATCTGCGATCAAAGAACGGTCTTCAACAAAATCTAATCTGATTTTCACACCATCTGGTCTAACAATATAGTTTACGCCAGGAAATTTACTTGGCCCATTTATTACAAGTTTTTTTATTCTATCAATATTCCATTCAGTTACAATTTCTGGAATTGTAAGCTTCATTGCAACAGATTTAGGTATTCCTACTTCTGAAAGATCTATATTTGGATCCGGAGAAATGACAGTTCTGCTTGAAAAGTCAACTCGTTTTCCGGAAAGTGAACCACGGAATCTGCCTTCTTTTCCTTTCAATCTTTGCGTTAATGTCTTAAGAGGTCTACCTGAACGATGATGAGCTTGTGGAATCCCTGATACTTCATTATCAAAGTAAGTGGTTGCATGATATTGTAACAAATCTATCAAGTCTTGAACAATTAAAGGGGGAGTTCCAGCGTCCTTGCTTTCTTTTAGTCTTTGATTAACTCTGATAACGTCTACCATTTTGTGTGTTAGGTCATCTTCAGATCTAATTCCAGTTTCCAAAATAATTGAAGGCCTTACTGTAACTGGGGGAACTGGCAATACCTGTAAAATAAACCACTCAGGTCTTGCAGTAGTAGGATCATATCCCAGCAAAAGTAAATCATCATCTAAAATTTGGGTGAATCTTTCTCTAATTGTGACTGGGAGTAATCTGGTTCCTCCAAGCTCAGTTTTTTCAATAAAGATTGTTGGTTTTGTAAAGATCAACTCGTATTGAGTTTTCCCGCAGTGAGGACATTCCTTTGTCTTCTTTGCTTTTTCTAAGATTTGTTCAGGAATCTTCTTTTGTGAAAGCAGTGAATAAGCTGCATCCATATTCCTTATTTTTGTAAACTTGTCAAGTTCTTCCTGAGTAACCTTCAAACGAGAGCAAGAACGACATGTGGTTAGCAAAAGTTTGTAGATATTATCGATGAATGCAATATGCAAAACCGGTTCTGCTAGCTCAATGTGCCCAAAATGTCCAGGACATCTAGCTGCCGTGTTTCCGCAAGTAAGACATTTTTGTCCTGGTTCTAATGTTCCAAGTCTACCATCCATTAAGCCGCCTTGTACAGACATTCCATCCTCATCATAAGTTTCGGGTGCAGTTACTTCAACTACGGAATATTTCCTAATTTCAGCAGGTGACGATACGGAAAATCTTATTCCAGCGATTGATTTTATTGTTTGAACTGACATTATACCTTCTCCTTTATCAAAAGTCGTGGAGCTATGTTAAGACTTTGCATTTCTTGTAATAAAAGTTTGAATGCATATGCAACAGAAACTGATGAAACTTTAGCCTTGTCCCCACAAACTCTACATACATACTTTCTTTGTTTGACATCGTGATAGGCAACTAATCCACATCTTTCACAAACATAAATTTCAGACTTGTCAGATTCATCAAGAAGTCTATCTTTTAGAATCATAGAAGCGCCATATGCTATCAAGCAATCTCTTTCCATTTCACCAAATCTTAAACCACCGCCACGGGATCTACCTTCTGTAGGTTGTTTTGTGAGCATTTGAACTTGCCCTCTAGCCCTCGCATGGATCTTGTCGGCAACCATATGGTGTAATTTTTGATAGTAAACCACTCCAATGAAAACCTCAGCTGGAAATGATTTTCCTGTTCTACCATCATACATTATTTCTTTTCCAGAATACTTGTATCCAGCATGTTCCATAATGTTTTTAACAGCATCCATTTTTTCACCAACAAAAGCTGAACCATCAAATTTTCTACCCCGTAATGCTGCTGCTTTTCCTGTAATTGATTCTAAAAACATTCCAACAGTCATTCTTGATGGAAATGCATGTGGATTGATCAAAACATCAGGAACAATTCCATCTGCAGTATAAGGCAAGTCTTCGTTTTTAGCTAATATTCCTAACACCCCCTTTTGTCCATGTCTTGAGGCAAATTTATCTCCAATTTCTGGAATTCTCATATCTCTAACTCGTATCTTGTACATCTTTCCTCCTTCACTTGATTGGGTCATAACTACAGTGTCTACAACACCAGTTTCAGATGGTCTAACCCCGATTGATGTATCACGTCGAAAAGGACCAGTTGCTTCAAACTCTTTATATTCTTCCATAAATCTCGGAGGGCTTGTCTTTCCAATTAAAATATCACCGCCAAGAACCTCAGATTCTGTTGCAACTACACCATCTTCTTCAAGTAAACGATAAGACTTTTCACCTTTGTACCCCCTGATGTTATCCTCAGCTGCTGGAATTTGAAAACTATCACGCATGCCACCAGGATATTGTTTATCTTCAGCATCATAGATTCTATAAAAGAATGTTCTCCCAAGTCCTCTATCAACTGAGGCCTTGCTAAGTACAATTGCATCTTCAATGTTGTATCCATCAAATGGTAACACTGCAACAACACAGTTTTGTCCTGCGGGTCTCTCATCTAACCATAACAACCCCATTGCTTTTGTAGTTACTATTGGAGTTTGAGGATAAATCATCAAATGTTGCCTAACATAAGTACTTGTATTCATCATAGGAGTTGAAAATCCCAAACTCTGTTTTGACATAGCTGCTTGGTATGTATTTCGTGGGGATTGGTTATGCTCAGGATATGGAATGATTGATGCTCCAGCTCCAAGAATTGCAGAAGGAAATACTTCCAAATGAGTATGTTTTTTGGAATCTTTTTCATCAAGAGCAATGTAACAGTTTTCTTCTTCGTTTGCATCTATTAGTTCTATGATACCCATTCGCAAAAGATCATTCCAAGAAAGGAGTTTCTTTGAGACTTTATCCAATAATTCGTTTGAAAGAAGTTGTTTGTTTTCTTTGATAATAATTAGAGGCCTAAGTACTCTACCGGCATTACAGTTAACGTAGAGTCGTTTTGTAGACCCTTCAATTCCTGGATCATGAAATGATATCCCTACATGGGGGTGAATTTTTGAATTTCGTCTAAGTTCACGAAAAGATTCAGCTAGATTTTTACCGTCTTTATAATATCCGATTAATCTTCCATCAACAAAAACTCGGGTGCCACCTTTTCTTAATTCATTCTTGGCATCTGAAAAATGAACTGTCCCTAGATCAAATAGTTTCTCAATAATTTCTTCTGAAGAAACATTAACTGAGATTAATGCTGAAAGAGCAAGATTTTTCACAAGACCACAGTTTGAACCTTCAGGAGTCTCACTTGGACATATTCTTCCAAAGTGAGTTGCATGCAAGTCTCTAGCCTCAAAGTTTGGTTGAGTGCGGCTTAGAGGAGACTGAACTCTTCTCAAGTGACTAAGTGTTGAAAGATAATTGGTTCTATCAAGTAGTTGTGTGACGCCAACTCTTCCTCTCCCCCAGTTGCCAGTTGCAATGGCGTTGTTGAGTTTGTCCGAAACAATTCCAGGTCTAATCGCAGCTCCGACTGCATTAATACCTCTTTTTTGTCCTGATCTTTCTAATTGATATTTCATATCTCTAACCAAATTTCTAAAAGCTGTTCTAAACAAATCGGCTAGCATTTGACCAGCAAATTTGATCACTTTGTTTCCATAGTGATCTTTATCATCCGGATAAATCCAACCAAGTTTTAGTTCAAGCAATTTGCATGCAGCTTCACCAAGAAACTGAGATTTTTCTTTTCTATTTTCTGGGTGTTTGCCTAAATGTGGCAAAAGACCCCAATCTAAGAGTGTTTCAGCTCTTTTAAGTTGAAATTCTTCTAACATACCTGGTGCTATCCTTTTACTGATGTATACAATTGCATCTTTTGATGTTGGAACGTCTGCAGCTTTTTCAAAAGATATTTCTAGTTCATCTTGTATTTCATCTACAAGTGAGACCGCAGCTGCAATTTCTTTGTCAGATTCTAAACCTAGAGCTCGTATTAAAGTTACAACGGGAATATCTACTGGAGAGCCAGGAATTCTTGCAACAATTAAGCCATCACTTTTCATCACAAGTTCTAATTTTGCACGGTAACCTACAATTGAAGAATATACTTTAGCTTTAAAAACATCTTTCCCTCCAACCGTTTCTCTATCAACAATAATTTTGTTGTAAGAAAGATCTTCTAGCCCTACAATCACTCTTTCAGAACCATTTATGATAAAGTATCCACCTGGATCTTTTGGATCTTCCCCATGCTCTATTAATTTTTGAGAAGAGAAATTATGTAGAATGCAGGCATTTGAACGGATCATAACTGGAATATCGCCAATGTGAATAAATCTAGCTTCCAAGATTTTTCCATCTTCAACAACGCTAGCTTCCATCATTATTGGGGCCGAATAAGATACATTTCTTAGACGCGCTTCTGCAGGAGTAATATGCGTAATGGAGCCATCAAGTTCCATCATTCTAGGCTGTTGAAGTTTTACTTTTCCTAATTGAATTTTGTAAGGATATTCTGCATTTTCGATTTCTATTTGAATTACTTCATTGATGATACTTTGTAAACCTCGTTCCAAAAATTCGTCAAATGAATTAAGATGTTGACGAGCGATTCCCTCTCTTTTGAGAATATCTTCAATGATTGGCCAGCGTTTGAATTTAGATTCCAACAATTATACTTCCACCGTATACCTATAATACAAACTTTCTCCAGCAGTACTACTTTTTCTTGTAATCTTTATCATGTCACCAGGTTTTACACCAAGTCCAACAATTGCAGGGTCAGTAACAAAAATTAATGGAAGTTCTGTTGGTTTACAATTGAATTTTTTTAAAACTTGCTCCGCTTCTTTTTTTGAAATTATTTCATGTTTTGGAACATAAACATGATCTGGAACTAAAACAGGAATTTTTTTAGATGCCATAGCTCAGTACCTTGTGAATAACATTAGTTGTGACCGAAAAAATATCCACAAATTATGGTAACTTACCGAGAGGTTAATATATATCTAATCTGAAGTTAATAAAAAATTCCCTATTTTAGTCAAAAATATTTTTCATAACCTTAAATAATATTAATTGGAGCGTAATTTCTATGAGATCTCTTCTGACCGTGTTTGCTTTATCTGCAATTTTAATTGCAAGTGTTGGAGCAGCACCGGCTTTTTCGCAAATAGAGGAACTAATCGTTGTTTCCACGGACAAGTCATCTTATTCAGTGGGAGAGACAATTTTGATTTCTGGAGAAGTTAGAGACCTGCTATCAGGATATGCCATTAGTCTTCAAGTGATTGCACCAAATGGAAATTTGGTTGCTATTGCACAACCTGAAGTCGGCGATGACAAAATGTTCAGTGCCAAGTTAACAGCTGGCGGACAAATGAAAGTTGAAGGAACTTATACAATTAAGGTTCTCTATGGAACAGAATCTAGAACAGCTAAAACAACATTTGAGTTTAGAGGAGTTGGAGTTCCAGGCGGACCAACTCCAATAGGACCATCAATGGATGTTGAAGGATATACAGTAGGTTTTAAAATCACTGGCGGAAGTGTACTTGGTATTACACCCGATGTGGATGCAAATTCACTGGTAATCGAAATTTCTACCACCAATGATGGAGAATTGACCATCATATTGCCAAGAGCATTAATTGATGCAAAATTCAATGGTGATGATGATGACTTCTTTGTCCTAGTAGATGGAGAAGAAGTGGACTTTGATGAAACTAAAACCAGTACAGAACGAACTTTGACGATTTCATTCTTTGATGGCAGTGAAGAAATAGAAATCATTGGTACCTTTGTAATTCCAGAATTTGGTACCATAGCGGCAGTGATTCTTTCAGTTGGAATTATATCAATAATTGCAGTTACTGCAAAGACAAGACTAAGCCTAGTTCCAAAGCAATAATTCTTCCAATTTTTTCATTTTTTAAACATACATAAATACTAACATTCCCGCATCTCACATAAGATGAATCTTCAAAAACCTGCAACAATGTTCTCATTGATCTTGCTGAGTGGGGCTATCCTTTCAGGATTTGCAATTCAAGATATTGCTTTTGCTCAACAACGGCAGGGAATGGCATTGTCAATAACTGCAGATAAAGGATCTACAACAATTTCAGTTAGTGGCACTACAGCTGTCACAAATAATGATATTACAATTGTTGTAACGGCTCCAAATGGGAACAGAATAGCAATCGACCAAGTCTCACCAGATGCAAATGGAGACTTTATGACCGAAATTCAAATAGGTTCCTTGTGGAAAAAAGATGGAGTGTATATAGTTTCAGCTCAACAAGGAGCGCAACGTAATTTGTATCAAATTTCATTACCTGTGGAAATAGTTGGTGGAACTACTCTTGCTACTGCAATTTCAGAATCTACACTAACCTCATTAACTTCTGGATCTAGTATAAGTGGAGAACGCGGTCTTACAATACAAGCTGATTTTGTCTGGGGTTCAACCACAATTGACATTACTGGACAAACGGATCGTACTACTACAGAAATAGGCATTGTTGTAACAGCACCAAATGGAAACATCATATCAATTGAACAAGTAACACCAAATGTTGATGGCAGCATTATGACCAATATTCAAATCGGTGGTAAGTTATGGGGCCAAGATGGTTTCTACACCATAACTGCTAAACAGGGATCGTCTTTAGCACATCGAGATTCAGTACAGGTGGAAATAGTTGATGGGACAGTAATTCCAGAATTTGGCACCATAGCGGCCGTGATTCTTTCAGTTGGAATTATATCAATAATTGCAGTTACTGCAAAGACACGACTAAGCCTAGTTCCAAAGCAATAATTCTTCCAATTTTTTCATTTTTTTCAAGTATACATAAATAGAGACATTACTAAAGCGCAATCAAGATGAACTTTCGTACATTGTATGTTTTGATCGCCATTTTGGCTGCAGTTGGAGCTTTAACAATCTCACAAGCTTATGCATATGAACTGCCACCAGCATGTCCTGACTGTGTGGGAGAGGGATACAGGTCTGCAGCAGAGTTACTTCTACAAGAATTACCCATATCAGTTTGGACGGATAGATCAATATATGATCACGAGTCAACCATACGTGTTGAAGGCCAAGTAGCAAACATCAGATCTGGTGCACAAGTGGCATTGTTAGTGAAGGGTCCATTTAAGGACAACATCGTTACTGTTGATCAACTAGTTGTTGATAGTAATGGTATGTTTAGTACCACATTAACTACTGTAGGCAATAATTGGAAATACGATGGTGCCTATACCATACGAGTTCAATACGCCAACGACGTTTACAACAGAGTAACAGTTGAACTAACAGGAGGAATACCATTGGTCATGACTACTAAGCCTAGTGTAGTGTCGTGTAGTGTGGATGAATTATCAATTAGTGGTGCATGTGTTCCATTCAGCATTTCTGGCGCTAAAGTTATCAGTGCAAGAGCTAATACCATCGATAATTCATTAGTTATATCACTTAGTTCTTCTGAACCAGGAACTCTAACTATGAACCCATCAAGTGATGTTATTAGAGGCATATTCATGGTTCTTGTTGATGGTGAAGAATGGGATGACGTTGAAATCACTGGAAATGATGTTACAGTGATGTTCCCTGCTGGAACTGAGGAGATAGAAATCATTGGTACCTTTGTAATTCCAGAATTTGGCACCATAGCGGCCGTGATTCTTTCAGTTGGAATTATATCAATAATTGCAGTTACTGCAAAGACTAAGCTAAGTGTGGTACCAAAATTCTAAAAACTTCACTTTTTTCTCTTTTTTAGACTCTGAAATAGTAAAGGAAATATACAAATCAAAATTAATCTCTTTGTGCGCTTAATTATTTTACTATTTTTTGTATTTTCTTTTTTTATTTCACCAGCTTTTTCTCAAACACCACCAATAATTGAAATACATGTATCAGATAGTTCTTTTGAAGAAGGACAAACGATTGTAATATCTGGAGAGGTTACAACAATTGTTATGAATACTCCTGTCACAGTTCAGATTTTTTACAAAGAAAATTTGATTGAAATTGCTCAACTTCAAGTTGCCCAAGACGGAACTTTTACACTTACTGTTTCTGCACAAGGCTCCCAATGGCAACAAGAAGGTGAATATATTGTTAGAGCAACATATGGTGAAGGAAATATAGCTGAAGCATATTTTAATTTTTATAAAAAACTCCCAGACCCCTCCATAAACTTTGAAGTGAAAAAACCTGGCGATATTGGAACTTTCGATATTGAATACGTAATTAGAGGTGGAACGGTTAAAGATATTATTGTAGATGAGAAATTTTTAGAACTCATTGTTTTGATTGAAACAGAAACGAGCGGAACTATAACTTTGAACCTTCCTAGAAGTGCTATTGATGCTAAAACAAATGATGGTAAGGATGATAGTTGGATAGTGTTAATTGATGGTATGGAGACTAATTACAAAGAAGAAACACAAACAGAATCTAGAATAATTACAATTAATTTTGAAGAAGGTGATTCTGATATTGAGATTATAGGTACCTTTGTGGTTCCAGAGTTTGGAACATTCACATACTTAGTCTTATCTGCATCATTAATTCCCATATTCATAATTTCGTCAAGGAAAAATTTAGTGAGAAGAGTTGTATAAAAAATTAAATTCAAAAACCATATTTTGCCTTAAATGGGGAAACCTCTCTTAATTCTTTAACAACATTTTTTATTATTTCGACTGTTTTGATAATTTCCTCTTCTGTGTTATTTAGACCAACTGTTAAACGTAAAGAACCTGTAATTTTTTCATGTGAAAACCCCATAGCTTGTAAAACATGTGAGGCCTTTTGTGTCATTACCGAACATGCAGAGCCTGTCGAGGCTGCAATTCCATTTTCGTCTAATTTTATTATCAAATCTTCCCCGTTGACTCCAAAAAACGTAAAATGAGCGTTATTTGGAATTCTTTGTGTTTGATGTCCATTATATGTTACGTGAGGAATTTCCACAATTATTTTTGATGCCAGGATATCTCTGAGTTTTTTTAGATAAGAAATGTTTTGTTCAAAATTTTCTTTTGCCAATAAACATGCTTTACCTAAACCCACAACACTTGCAACATTTTCGGTGCCCGAACGCAGCCCGTTTTCTTGCCCTCCTCCTAAAATAAAAGGTATAATTTCGAGTCCTTTTTTGACATACAGTGCGCCAACGCCTTTTGGTCCATAAATTTTATGTCCGGAAATCGAAAGAAGATCTGTGTTAAGTTTTTTTACATCAATCAGAGTCTTACCTATTGCTTGAACTGCATCACTGTGGAAGGCGACCTGTTTTTGTCTACAAATTTTTGAGATTTTTTCAATGGGTTGAATTGTTCCTACTTCGTTATTGGCAAACATAATACTAACAAGGCATGTATCATAAGAAATGTTTTTTTTGACATCATCAGGATTGACCAGTCCTTGATTATCTACAGACAAATAGGTTATCTTGAATCCTTCTTTTTCAAGTTGCTTACATGGCTCTAATATTGCTTCGTGTTCAATAGAAGATGTGATTATATGATTACCTTTCTTTGAGTAAGCAATGCCATAAAGAGCAGCATTATTTGATTCTGTTCCTCCCGAAGTAAGAAGAATTTCTTCAGGTTCAGCATTAATTAAACTTGCAATTTTTTTTCTTGCGTTATGAATTGCGTTATGAGCAACTCTACCAATTTTGTGGATTGAAGAAGGATTTCCATAATGTTCGCAAAAATATGGTAACATTTCTTTTACTATTTCTTCATGCATAGCCGTAGATGCGGCGTTGTCTAGATAGATCAATCTACTATCTCGTTGATCTTTCCAGATCTGTATCCCTCCAGATCAACCACAACGGATGAAAAACCAAACAGTTGCAATTGTGCACTAATTTTTTTAAGAGTTTTTTTGTTATTTAATAGATTTAATTCATTTGGTCCAACCTCTAATTTTGCAACACCTTTCAAATCTCTTACACGTACTTGTTTTGCGTTAATGGTCTGTTTTACAAGTTTTTCACTCAGCTCAATTCTTAAAAGCCGCTCAGCGGTTACACGCTGACCCCAAGGTATTCTTGATGCCAAACAAGAGTTTGATGGTTTGTCAAAGATTGTCAATCCAGCTCTTTTGGCTTCATTTCTTACATTCTGTTTAGAAAATTTAGTTTCAACTAATGGACTTTTAATTCCATAATTCCTCAATGCTTCTATACCTGGCCGATAATCCGCCAAGTCATCTAAATTAGTACCATCCACGATAACAGTTGCATTATATTTTTTTAGAAGGCTGTCTAGATGTTGTCCAAGTTCTGTTCTACAATGGAAACACCTGTTTTTATCATTCCTTACAAAATCTTCATTTTTTAATTCATCATATTCAATTATTATATGAGAAATCCCAATTTCTGAACTGACATTCTTAGCTGTTTCAAGCTCCTCGCTGGCCAAGGTTTTATAATCAGCAGTAATTGCAAGGGCAGATCTGCCCAATTTTTGGTATGCAGCATAGGCAACAAGAGCACTATCAACACCTCCAGATAAGGCCACCAAAACCTTTTTTTCATTTTCAAACCAATTAATTAAATCATCTAATTTTGTCATGAACAATCTAACTTTTTCTTAATAAGAGTCTTGATTAATTCTTCGGTATCTCTAAAAGTTTTGTTCAAAGAATTTGAGATAGTTTTTACATCATCAAATTCTAACTTAAAATTCAAGTTATTTTTTGTAGTTTTATAATGTACAGTAAAATTTTGTCCTTCAATAGTTAACGAGGTCAACATTATTGTTCTAGGAACTATAAAACGATTGGAAGTACTAACTCTTACCCCTAATGTTCCTGTTTCCCTGATTAACAAATCTAAAATTGTGTTGACAGAATTTGAGTCGCATATAACTGAAACAAGATTTGTAGGACGGCCTTTTTTTGTGATCGCGGAAGATATGGTAATATCCTTTGCTCCATTAGACATTACTTTTTCAATTAAATTTCCTAGAATTTCACCAGAAACATCATCAAGATTTGTTTCCAAAACTTTGATAGAATCTTGAACAAGATTGTTTGCTTTTTCTCCTTGGACAATTTTTAAAACATTTGAAAATTCATCAAAATCTTTCTTTCCTGCCCCATACCCTATTGTATTTACTTTAAACATTGGATAAAACTCAGAACAATTATTTGTTAAACTTACAAGCATGCATGCTCCGGTAGGGGTTGTTAATTCATCTTTTATATTTCCACCTGAAATTGTAATATTTGAATTTCTGAAAATTTCTAGGATGGCATTAGTTGGATTTGAAGTTGTGCCATGAGAAAAAGTAATTGTTCCTCCCCCTACAGCAACTGGGGTAGTAATGATTTCTTCATCAAAAAATTTTAAATCATTTAAGGCAATCGCTGTTCCCAATATATCAACTACCGTATCAATGCTTGAAACTTCATGAAAATGTACAGAATCGGTTGGAATGCCATGTATTTTTGATTCTGCATCAATAAGTGCATCTATACTTGAATTAGCAAAATTCTTTGCCTTGTCGGAAAGATCTATTTTCATTACTGAATCCTGAATACATTTTTTGATTAGTACACCTTTTCGCTCAGTAATTTTTTCCTCTACTTCAAGAATTAATGCAGTTGCTTCTGTTCCATGTTTTTTTACTTTTTCAAAATCTATTTTTTTAATTACAGAACCATCAAAACATTTTTCTGCTTCTTTGACTCCATCGATTATTTTTGATTTTTTTGCACCAAGATTTACTAAAGTAGAAAGTAACATATCACCAGATATTCCAGCAATTTGGGAATCTATTATAACAACCATAAATTGAAAATTGTTGAAAATGAATATAAATTCTGTTAGAGTTTTTTATGCTTCATTAGATTTAATTATTGAAGATTCAGACTGCATTAAATGATTACAATAATTGGAGCTGGAAAGGTTGGAGGCAGTGCTGCCTTATTTACTGCTCTAAAAAAATTAGATGACCAAATTCTTTTACTTGATATTATTGATGGCCTTCCTCAGGGAGAAGCGATGGACATTAACCACATGCTTTCTGAACAAGGAATTGATGTGGAGGTAAAAGGGTCAAATGATTACTCTGAAATGAAAGGTTCAGATATTGTTGTGGTAGTTGCTGGTTCTGGAAGAAAACCAGGAATGACCAGAATGGATCTTTTAAAGATTAATACTGGAATTGTAAAAAGTGTTGTTGAAAAAATCAAAATGCATGCAAACGATTCCGTGATTATTTCTGTAACTAATCCTCTTGATCCCATGACATACATTTGTTACAAGATTTCAGGTTTTGAAAAAAACAGAGTGATTGGAATGGGTGGAATGCTAGACATTTCAAGATTTATACATTTTATTCATGAAGCCACGGGATATTCTCGTAATTCTATTAAAGCACTTGTTATCGGGGAGCATGGAGAAAACATGCTACCATTACCAAGATTTTCTTCTGTAACAGGAATTCCATTAACATCATTACTACCTAAAGAAAAACTTGATGAAATAGTTAACAGCACAAAACAGGTTGCTGCGAAAGTGATAGCACTAAAAGGTGCGACTATTCATGCTCCTGGAAACGGAATCTCTACAATAATTGATTCTGTGGTTAATGATCGAAAACAGGTAATTCCAGTTACAACTTATCTTAATGGAGAATATGGATATTCAGATGTTACAATTGGGGTCCCTGCGGTTGTAGGAAGAAATGGTGTAGAAAAGATAATTGAATTGGATTTGAATGAAGTAGAAAAAGATGTGTTCAAAAAGGGAATTGAGAGTGTCAAAAACGCCATTTCTAGCATTGAAATCTAGGTATTTATTCAAAAAAAATAGTCAGAGGTAGTATTGGAATCAGATGAAGTTTTAGATTCTTTAAAATCTGGAAAAATTAGTGTTACAAAGGCCAAAGATCTGTTATCACTGTACTCAATTGATAAAATTGAAAATATTGCTCAAATTGATGTCGGGAGAAAAAACCGCCGAGGAATTCCAGAGGTAATTTATGCAGAAAAAAAGAAATTTGCCGATATAAAAAAAATAGTTCAACAGGTACTAAAAAAATCAAATTCTGTTTTAATTTCTCGATTAAATAAAAAAGATTTTTCCAAACTCAAATCATATGTAAAAAAAATGAAATTAAGAACAAGAACTGGAAAAAATTGTAGTTCTCTACTAATTTTTAAAAATGCTCTAAAAAATACGAAAGGTAAAGTAGGAATTGTTACAGCTGGAACATCTGATATTGGTATTGCTGAAGAATCTAGATTAATGTGTGAAGCAATGAATTGTATTTGTTTATGTAGTTTTGATGTTGGGATTGCTGGAATACACAGAGTATTCCCAATTCTTAAAGAATTCAAATCAAAGGATGTTGATGCAATAATTGTTGTTGCGGGAATGGATGGTGCGTTAGCTACCCTTGTTTCCTCTTTAGTAGATGTGCCGGTGATTGGGGTTCCTACCTCCATTGGCTATGGATACGGTGAGAAAGGAATTGCAGCATTAGCTTCTATGTTACAAAGCTGTTCATTAGGATTATCAGTAGTCAATATTGATAATGGGATTGGGGCCGGTGCAATAGCTGCCAATATTGCAAATAAAGTCAATAAAAAAAAGGCTAAAAAATAAAATCAAAAACAGCTTTTTTCTGATCAAAATATCGGGCAATAATTCAAAAATAGAATTAAAAATGAAAAAATCTCCTCGTAAATGATATATAGCATACAAAAAGGAAAGGGGTGATATTGGCAGGTAAAAGAATTGTTCTTACGGCAGATCGTAGTTTAATGACAAATTATAGG
This sequence comes from Nitrososphaerota archaeon, assembly GCA_022564515.1. GTDB lineage: Archaea > Thermoproteota > Nitrososphaeria > Nitrososphaerales > Nitrosopumilaceae > DRGT01. The sequence goes on along the minus strand of JADFLH010000025.1, from coordinate 2,394 downwards.
GGTAATTTCCTTTATGGTTTTATAGCATGTGGGCCATACGAGGTTCTTCCTGAATGGGTTTTTGATAAAGTCTTTTGTCCAGCTATAGAAACAGATCCAAAAACCGGTGAGGCAAAGGTAGCTCAAGTCGGTTTAAGACGAATCGAAAGTGCACTATTGCAGGGTTACAAAAGGGATGAGGTTTTTATTGCAAATCCCGATTACCTTGATAAATCAATTGGGCCAGATACCACAGTGGTTGGAATCAATGTGATGGATCCTCTTGGAATGGCTCCCGTGACCACCACAATGTCTCCTGAAAAATTATCATATATAGCAATGAAATTCAAAAGAATGTGTGCAACAATTATTCAGCTAAAAAAGAAATATAATTTTCATGTAGTTGTAGGAGGAAATGGGGCATGGGAACTAGCTAAAACTGATAGAATGAAGATTCATGGAATTGATACTGTTGTAGTAGGTGAAGCTGATGAATTAGCATTAGATTTGTTTAATGATTTAGAAGCAGGGGATGCCCCAGAGCTTATGCATTGTTTTGTAAAAAATATTCAAAATATTCCAATTATTCAAGGACCTACCGTGAACTCGTTAATTGAAGCTATGCGTGGATGTGGAAGAGGTTGTGATTTTTGTGATGTTAATAAAAGATCAAAGAAGGATCTTCCACTAGAACGATTACGATACGAAGCCAAAATAAATTTGGATTATGGATTTGATTCCATTTGGTTACATTCAGATGAAATGTTTCTTTATGGATGTGATAATAAAGACTTTCAACCAAATTATGATGCAATAATAGAATTATGGAAAGGTTTGAAAGAACTTGGGCCCAACTATATTGGAACTACCCATATGACATTCTCTGCAGTCGCTGCTGATCCAAAATTGCTTCATGACGTATCTGAAGTAAATAAAATGTCTGAAAATGGAAGATGGGTTGCAACAAATCTTGGAATAGAAACAGTTTCTCCTAGTTTAGTGAAAAAACACCTTGGAGCAAAAACAAAACCCTTCTCTATTGACGAATGGGGTTGGGTAGTAAGAGAAGGTGCTAGAATATTAAATGAGAATCACTGGTTCCCTGCTGCAACAATAATTATTGGATGGCCCGATGAAGCCCCAGATGATGTACAATACACAATTGATTTGGTGGCAGATTTTAGAGCTACTGGTTTTAGAGGTTTGGTGGCCCCATTACTATACCAGGACTTTAGTGAAAAGAATTCTATGCATTTTGGTAACCTAAACGAGGCGCAGTTTACTCTCTTCTGGAAATGCTGGGAGAATAATATGAGAGTGATTAATGATATCATACCAATTATTTTGAGAAACAAGACCTATGGCCCTCCTATGAAAGTGTTTATGTATGGACTTATAAAAGTAGGAACTTGGGCTATCATGCGATATTTACGAGGATTGTGTAAAGACCTTTTCAATGGAAGAACTCCAGATGAAATATTAGAAAAATATGCAAGGAGTAGATCTGTAATTGCTCCTGTATATACAAGATAGAAGCCTATAATTTTTCTAGTGCTTTATCTGCTATAGTATTTCTTTTTGGGGTAAGACAAACAAAATAATTTTTATCTGCTCTTTCTATTGATTCAACTTTTTTGTAGGTTTTTGAATTAATATCGAATTCGTATATTCCATTGTCTAGAGATCCTTTAGCATAAATCATCAAATAAACATCTCCCGATATAGGACTTAAGGGAATAAATGACATTACATATCCTTTGTAAGAATTTATTGGCATGGTATTTTTCATTGGAGGAGCTGCGGATGACATGTAAAGGAATATTTCTTCTATAGTTTCAAATTCTTCATATTCTATGCGCATTAACATTAATGAGTTTTTTTTGAATATAATAAGTTACAGGGAATGAATTAGTTTTATTTTCTGGATTTATAGTGTTTATGCACTTTGTATGCAAATGCAGTTGGAGCTACAATGTACAATCCCACATTAAGTGCAATTACTGATATTCCAAATGCCAAAACTTCATTCTCTGAACCACTGTCTGCCAAGGCCATAATTGAGAGTGAAGAAACCATCGGCGTGATGAACAATTTCACAGCTTCCTTAAATGCAGGATTCTGTCTTTCCCAGTCAGCAATTGTTGGTGAGAATGAATAATAGAATTCATTGAATGATGTCATAAATGCTGAACCTGATGATGTGCTAAGAACTGTCTTGTCTCTAACTTCTCTTAGAAACTGAACTTGTGGTGCAAGTTCAGAACCAAATGTTGCTGTTGCAATAAGACAGCCTCCGCCTCTTTGATCAGGAACGCATACTCCATTTTCTTCATGAGTTCCAGGTCCACACACCGGCTCTGGTTCAGGCTCAGGCTCGGGTTCAGGCTCAGGTTCTGGTTCAGGCTCAGGTTCTGG
>JADFLH010000024.1 GCA_022564515.1 Nitrososphaerota archaeon | reverse complement strand
TCTCTACTTCCTTCATTTTCGAAGGGCTCCATACAGTAAAAGCAGTTTTCACCATCTCGTTGGATAACAAACTGGTACCACTTCTTTTTTTGATTGTAAGTAAGATGTTGACTCATTCTATACACCTTCTTTTTTTTTGCTGTGCGAGAGAGAACAGATCTTAAAGGTTTTAATTTTTGATTAGCTATACTTTCCATGAGTCCTCCTTAACAGTGGATTCAACTGTCGGATTTAGCGTGGTAGTTAGGCCGACAGAATTCAATTTTTTATCTCCATTAACTGCTCAATATTTTTTCTGACAAACTTTGAAAGTGAAATACAATTATGATTTAGAAATTCAGTTTGTTCTTTAGTTAGATAAAGGGAAGTTTTTTTCAAATTTGTTGGCATATCATATTCCAGTTACCGTATAATACGGTATTCTTAAAATATAACTATAATGCTGATTTTCGTGCCTAGAATCAGGCCATAGGGTACTCTATTTCGTGAGGGCTTGTGCCTAGAATCTTGTTTTTGACAATAATTTACCTATACCTACGCCTAGTTGTACCGAATTGAAAAGTGACACAAACTAGACCTTTTTCATGAATGCTGATACAAAAAATTACCTATAACCATGCCTAGAAAAACTATTTCATTGAAGACAGGAGAGACATTCTTTTCATATCTGTTTTTTTGTGTGCGATGGTTAGGATTCTAGAAGAAGGGGTAGATGAAAGGCTGATCGCATCCCTCCTTCTAGGCTGTAAAGGGATGGTTCCGATGAATCAATGCCTTACCATCCCTCTTCAAATGTACGGATAACCCGTACTTTGTATAGGCATTCATCATAAATAAGGAATTCTTTACTTTTGTATTGTGATAAACCTCTCTTCTAAAAATATATTCATATCAATCCATTTTTAATGAATAATCGTAATATTAAGGAAGTTGGAATAAAGCGTGGTATGGTCTGCCAAGGATCGAGTTACAGTATGAGTACAACACGAATCACTTTATTCCATAATAGGATAGGTAAGATGGTTAATGTTTGGGTGTGTGTTTAATCTGAACAAACTGTTTATTTTTCCTTTATTTCCTTTAGAACAGCTTCTTTGTTTTTGTTAAGATTAATCCAGTCTTGTTCTGTGTATCCTTTGGACATGAATAGTTTTTTGATCACATCATTGAATGATTCTCCAGATTTACCCAGATTTCTCAGGGATTGATAATTTTCCTCATCAACAATGATATGCTTGAATGATTTCTGCATGTTAATCAACCAATTTATTAACGTAAGAGAACTATTATTAGTTGGATAGTAAATCAGGTGTAAATTTTGGGTAGTAAAGTAATATGTCCACGTTGTGAACAGGAAGGATATCTAGTATTTGAGAAGAGGAAGAAAAAAACCACGCCTACGATTAGAGATGCTTGGAAAAAGAGAGACCAATATCCCAAATTAACAGACAGAGAGTTTGCAGCCAGAATAGTACGATCAAGAAATATTATCAAAAAAGACTATGATGATATGAGGAGAGTCAGGCATCCATATGCCAGAATTGTGCATAATGTAAAACGAGATGGTAAGTGGACAACAATGTCTCATTATTTGGGAAAAATAACCAACATTGATTCGAATTTAGGAAATTTAAAAGAAATACTAGATCCAAAAATCTCAGATAAGATTTGGGAGGCCTTTAAAGAATCAATAGACAATGCCAAATATAATGAATTCAAAAACCTTGATACTCCTACAAACCAGGTATTGGCCGAAATTATAGTCTTAAGAAAGATTCCTTATTTCAAACTTCATAAACATACTGAAAAAGAACATCATTGCCCATATTGTAATAAATCAATTAATTTGGTAATGGATGGTTCTAGGATAAGTTTGAAAGAGTTAGATGAACTCTAGAGTTTCTAACTGATTTGAATACAACTCTCACATATTATTCACTGAACAATAGTGTACTGTGTGGCCGAGACTTTTCCTAGTTTTGATTCTATTTCCAATATTAGGCGAGGAATTTCCTTTTTATTCTGCGAAATTTCGTTATCAATGTTTTGAATCCTTTCTTCAAGATCGTTTTTTTCGTTTAGTGCTCTGACTAGTTCAGATTCTCTATGATCTAAATCCTTACTGTTAAAGATTTTAAGCGAGTCTTCTAGTTTAGCACGTTTTGAATTAAATTCAGAAATGTTGTTAATGAAATTATCAAGAATTTTTATAGTTTCATCAAGCTGAATTAATGATTTCGTTGTGTCTTTGACCGACACTGAACCTGCTTCAACTCCTTTTCTTGTCGACTCCAAAATAGTAATAATATCTGCTTTATTTTCTTGGTTTAAAACCTCAAAAGGATTTTTGATCAATTTTTCCATCAAATTTTTTTGGGGTTTGTCAAGTGAGCTAATGTAACTATATTTGCCTAAAGGTCTGGAAATCTTGGTAAATTGTAAATCAATATCATTTTTGATCTGTTTTTTTTCTGGGTCTAGCTTCTCAATGTCACTTTTTATATTTAGAAATTCAGAATATTCGTTAGAGGCTTTTAGAATTTCAATATCATCATTTCTAGATTTAATTACTGTTTTTTGAGAATTTATTGATTCAGTTAATTTATTCACTCTTTCTTTCCTTTTTTCCTGTTCTTCCTTAATTTGATTTATTCCCAGAAAATCATTTGAAATTGAAATGATGTTTTCATTTAATTTTCTATGGTTTTCTAAAATGATGTGAAGGCCTTTTACACTAGAGTCTATGGAAGAAAGAGTGTTTTTTAATTTATTAGCGTATTTTTTTGCAAAAATATGAATCACTCTAGATTGTCTGCCTAAAACATCTCCAATTTTTTTTAGGATCTGTGAAATTTGTTTGTCAAATTTCAAAACATCATCGTATGAATTAATTTCGTTAAATATCCATATTACTTCATTTTTTATTATGGAAATTAGCTGACTTTTTCCTCGTAAGACTAGAATTTTTAGATGTTTATCAATATCATCTACTTTTAGATTATCTTTTTCTAACGTTTTTGAAATTTTTAAAAGGTCACCAAGATTTGAGACAATTTTGTTTTTAATTGATTTTGTTTCTGTAATCAAGGTTTTTTCTCTTATAGTTTTGAAGTCCTCAATGATTTTATTAACCTCAGAAAGCGAGATTTCTTTTCTTATACGCGTTGTTTTAGTTCTTTGTTTTTCTTCCTTTTTCTCACCCCTACCAAATACCATAAATTAATTTGAAAAGGAGGGGTTAAATGTGTTAAATGTTTTGTACTAGAAACTTTAATTTAAAACTCGGTTTATGACAAGATGAAAAATGACTACAGTGCACGATAAATTTTATCACTCAGGGATTGTGAAAAAATCAATCATCATCAATGCTCAACATGACATTGTTTGGAAAAAAATTAGCGATATAACGGGACTTTCCTGGGTATTGGAAGTAAAAAAAACTGTGTTTTTGACTAAGAAGAAATGTGGGATAGGTGCAACTAGAAAAATCATCTTCAATGATGGAAGCAATGTGAAAGAGATCATCGTCGGGTGGGAAAATGGAAAATATTTGTCATATATTGCATTTAGTGGACTTCCGTTACGAGCATATCATGCCACAATTTCGATTCAATCTTTTAGTGAAAAAACTGTTAAGGTTACTTGGCAATCTTTTCTTAATAGTAAAAAAATGACGGAAAAACAATTTTCTGAATTTCTAACTTTTATGAATTTGTTTTACAAAGATTCTTTGGTCAAACTAAAGTCATCTCTTGAAAAAATGGATCAATGATATTTTTTGTGAATTATTTTTCGCAATGACTAGCGGTATGTAAAATGTAAAATACCATTCCTTTTGATAATTTTTGTGAGTGACACAAGATTTACTATGGTTGGTATTGCCCTCATTTTTGCTGGATTTATAACGTTGAGTATTTTTGGCTCTCAGTTTATTGATGTAACTGCTGAGGCTGATCAATTTAGTAATTGTTTTGAATATTTTGAAGATAGACCTCCTGTTCCGATTGATTGTGATATAAAATTCCAAGATAAATCGCTTTTCTTTGGATTAGTTGTGGTTTTGATTGGAGGGGGAATTATTTCATTAATTAAAGGAGTAAGAGGCAAATGGGATCAAGATGTTAAACCTGAAGACATGGTTGGACCTGGAGGTGGCAATACAAGAGCGAAAAAAAATGATTCTGATGAAAAAGATTCAAAATAATTTCTCAGAGAAATTTTTATTCCATCCATTCATGGTTTGAGCAAAATCCATCATTTCTAATAACGCTCTATGAGTACACATTTGTATCAAACATATTTCATGTGAATTAATACATGTTTTGTAATTTAATTTATTATTCAAAAACTGCAATCATAATTCCTGTTTGTGTGTAAACTCTGATTAACTTGAATTTCTTAAAATTATCCAACATATCTGAACTTATTTCATTTTTGTCAAAAACTACATGTGTGCCGTCATGTTTTGGACTAATTTTTTTCACTCCATTCAAATTACTTCGTTCCAGCATTAAGTGAATCTTATAACCGGTACTTTGTTTTATGTCACTTATTGTGCTTTCAATATCTCCTAAGGCTTGTTTAGCTCTTCCTTTTTGTTCTTCTAGCTGCTGCAATTGTTCCTTCATATAGTCAACCAATTCTTTCACCTATTTCCTAGTGTGTTAATTAGCTTATACCATTCTAATTGAAATGTTTTATTTTTACAAGCATCACTCAGGCACGAAAAGAGAATAGCGCTTAGTAAGTTTTGAGTCTAAAGGGGTTGGTACGTGATGGCGAGCATTGATTTCCATCGTTTATAAAAGGAATTAATTCGTGGATTTTTTATGGGAGGAGCAAAAAGGATTTCGCCTGCAAAGGCACAAAGAAGACAAGCAGATGAAGCAGCAAAAAAAACTGGTTCAAAATCAAAGAAAGAAAAGGGAGATAAGAGAGAGATAAAATCCACAAAGGTGGCCATAAGTGTTATCTTGACAGAAGAACAAGCAACGAATGTAATAAAGAACTCAAAGGTAATTACCGCGCAAGAATTAGCAAGACGGACTGGAGTGAAAATATCTGCTGCAAATGCTTATTTGATTAAATCATTAGAAAAAGGAACTGTTAAAAGAGTAGCTGGACACAGTGGACATCACATTTATCAACCAGTGTCAGTGTAAAGCGAAAAAACATCTCCAGCTTTTACTTCCTTTAATACATCGACGTTTGATGTAATTTTGCCAAGCAGAGTCATTTTTTTTCCAGGCTCACTGTCACGTAAAAAGAAACAAATGCTTCCACCTGAAGGCAAAAATGCAATGTCTCCTTTTTTGAATTTACTTCTTGCTTTCTCATTGCCGGATACTGTTGGAGTTTCTAGATATGTGATTGAGTTACCAAAAAGATGAGCATTTCCCTCCAATGGCATAGAACGAATAATTGTTCCAACCGTTTTTGGGGAAAGATGTCTTTTTAGCTCACAAGTTATCTTTGATTTTCCTTTAATTTCCAAAATCAAGCTGATTTTTGAAACTGAACCATAACTCAATTTGTTGTTTAGATTTATTGGAATATATAATTCATAGATTTAGAGATCATAGAAAGTTGATTACACAAAAGTTAGAAACTAGAAAACAGCACGTATAAAATGTTAATCAAAATCAAGAATAATTATGTTGTTTAAATCAACTAAAATGATTTATTCATTAAATTGCATGAAAATAATATGAATGCGAGAATAGTAATAGGGCTTTTGTCAGTTATGGTTTTTGTACAATTTTTGGTTATGCCAATGGATGACTATTATCTTTCATATGCCCAAAAAACACATCAAATAGCAATTTTGTCTGGTGCAGCAGACCCACAGTCTAGACATCATTACTCACCTCCAGAAATTACCATTGCCCCTGGTGATATCGTGGAATGGTCAAATGGGGATGCAGACGCTCATACAATGACATCAATTATTTCTGAAACTGATTCTGGTGTAAAGCTTGACAGCGGAACATTAGTTTCAGGTGAAGTGTGGACTTTTCAGTTCACTGAAAAAGGAGTTTATGATTATTTTTGCATGATTCATCCATGGGCAAAAGGAGTAATTAATGTAAGAAACATCGAACCTGGCTTCAAAGTTATTCATAATGTAGGTGCAGATCTAGGAGATGGAACTATGACTTTTGACGTAGAATATTCCTCCATTAGAAAAATTTCAAGTGCTTCTGTTAATGAACAACAAAAGAAAATTACCTTCAATTTAGTGGGGGTAGTTGAAGGAAAGGATCAACTTGTTTTAAAATTGCCTGAAGATCTTATCAATGGTCCTTTCCAAATCTATATGGGGCGAGATACTGTAGTAAGCGAAGTTGAAAGTATAGAAGGCAATATCAAAGTGATAAAAATTCCCCTAAAGGAAGATACTAAAGAGATCACAATTGTTGGCACGTCAGTAGTTCCAGAGTTTGACCAAATCGCAACATTAATCCTCGCTTCTCTTATAACGACCATCATTCTTTTTTCCACACGAGCAAAACGACTTTTTTCAAATGTTAATGGCAGTAAATTCCATCCAAATATTTGAGATGATTTAACTCGTGCCATAAGGTGGTATTACCACATTTATCATACCATTCAGGCTGGTTTATACTAATGTAAATTCTCTTAGGATGCCATTTTGCACAAGATCTAGTACCATATTCGGCACAATGTTCCCAAGGAATATTGTCATAGAGATAGATTGTCCAATTTTCTGAACAGTCATAGTAAGGGGAAACAGTAGTAAGAGTACAAATAATCAGAGTTTCTATTAGCATGGTATTGGTTTGTTTTCAAAACACAAAAATATTAACTGATTAACATTTAGTTAAAACTGTCAATCAAACTATAGCTTATCAAAGAAATTCAATGAAATTGGTATTGAATCAACCATCATTCTATCATTTAGTTTTTGAAACCAAAGTTGTTTCCTGCCCTAGGTTAAGATATCATTATTGGAACAATAATTAGCAGGGCAATCACATTCATCATGAATTTTTATAATAAACAAAATTAGGGCAAAATTCAGAAATGCTTGGAATATATTACCGCTTTTAGGGAAACCGGTTGCTTGTCTAACTCAAATGAACGAAAGTCAGTGGTGGATGAGGAAGAAAACCGTGAGGAAGAACAGGTTTCAGAAACTGTACAAGAAATGGAATCAACGTCAAACTCTGGTCTTGTAAAAGCCTTGGATACTTACAGAAAATTAATAGAAGGAAAAGAGGGATTAGCTGAAAAGGAACAAGCCGCATTAGAAAAAAAATTAAAAGAAATTGAAAAAAGAGAAATCATCGAAAGCGATCCTCCTCACGAACCTGTTGAGATTCCAGTTGAAAAGGGAAAAATAACAATCGGTCCACCAAATCTCACCAGATTTGAAAAGGCAAGAATAACAGGTGCAAGAGCATTACAATTGTCACTTGGTGCACCACCGTTTATTCCAATTCCTAAAACTGCAAAAACATCTTTGGACATAGCAATGGAGGAATTAGAACAAATGGTGATCCCAATAGTAATCAAGAGGGTTTTGCCAAATGGAGATTTTCAAAACATACCTATTGATTATTTTAGTAATAGATAATTCATCGATAAAATTTTTAAGATTTGACATTTTCAAATGAGTGTATAATGCTGAGAGAGGAGAAAAATGATTTATCTAAAGAAAAATCCAAGGCAGCAGCCCTAGATTTTGTTTTTAATGTGGGAAATGAGCCAGTGATGAGAAATGCTGTTAATTTAACCTCCCATTTTGGAAAAACTGAAAATCTGATTCTTAGAGCAAGGGGACATTCAATCCCAAATGCTGTCGCACTAGCGAATATTTTAACTGAAACATTGCTACTTGGAAAATCTAAGATTCAAAAAATTTCTGTTGACGGTGAATTACCTCAAGGAATGAACCGGATGATTTCTACAATTGAGATTATAATTTCCAAAAATTAAGCTAATAAACAGAACCTGGGCCTTTTAATAACATATTTTCACATTCTTTGCAGATTTTTTCATCAATATCTGATTCAAGATTATGATGAATATCGCAAATTAACAAACTTGATTTGATGTAATTACAGAGACTGATGAATTTTGATAAACTGGATGGAGTATACGCCATAGCAGATGATAAACCATCACTTATTTCATTAATCATTTTTGCAACTTGTTCCTCAGAAAGAAGTTTTTGAATTAATTGAGGATCAGCTCTTGTTCCTCTTATGTAATTACTAACTGCGGCCTGTGTCACTCCCAACATTTTTGAAATTTCATCTTCTCTAATTTTGTGTTCTTGAGAAAGTTTTTTTGCTAAAATTGCACGAAGAGCTGGAATCAGTTTCTTAGATTCTATTTCAGCTGGCAGAAGCATTATTACAAAAAGGTTCTACATAGAATTTAAAGTTATCAATAAAAATTTCTATGAAATGAGTACATTACGATTTGAATTAGGCTAACCTATTATATTCTTGAATTGACTAAGCACCTTGTGAAAGAACTTCGTGACGAACTTTATACGATTCTTGGGGAATCTATTTCTGATTGTAAGTCAAGTTTAATTGCACTATCAGGCGGATTGGATAGTACAATACTTGCGCATTTTATGCAAAATAAAAAACCAGATTCTATTGCAGTTATAGCCAAAGACTTTATTGCAACCGATCTTACATACTGTCAACTAGTTGCCAAAGAATTTGATTTATCATTAAAAATCAAATCGGTTTCAACTGAAGAATTGTTAATAGCATTAGAAGAGTGCATAAAAATTTTGAAGAATTTTAATGATATTGAAATTCGTAATTCGGTAGTGATTTTTCTTGTTCTTCAGGCAACAAAGGATTGTAATCAAAAATACCTAGTAACGGGAGACGGTGCAGATGAATTATTTGCTGGCTATAATTTTCTTTTAAAAAAATCAGAGGCAGATCTAGAAAAAGAATTACAAAGATTATGGTCAATAATGCATTTTCCTTCAATAGAATTAGGCAAAGCCTTAGGAATTGAAGTAGAAGTGCCTTTTCTTAATGAAAGAGTAATTGAATTTGCAAAAAAAGTACCAGCACATCTGAAAGTTGGAATTAAAGATGGGAAAACATATGGAAAAATGATATTACGACACGCATTTGAAGGAAAAATTCCTAAATCTATAGTTTGGAGAGACAAATCTCCTCTTCAAGACGGGGCAGGAACCTCGGGTTTGACAGGGCTATTTGATATCTTATTTGACGATGAAACTTTCCAACTGAAAAAAACAAAGATACTTGAATCTGATGGAGTCAACATTAGAACAAAAGAATCACTTCATTACTATGAAATTTACAGAAAATATTTTGATGAACCATCTAAATTACACTCCTCCAAGATTAAATGTCCTTTCTGTCATTTTGCCGTAGGAAAAGATTCTAGATTTTGCCGAATGTGCGGAACGTATCCTATCTAGATTTTTTCCTCCATTTTTTTGGCTTTTTCAAGAAAATTTTTCTGCAACCATTACAACAAAAATAGTATTTTACTCCTTCATATTCATGTAAAAGAGCAAGTTCCTCATCTAATTCAATTCCACAAACTGGGTCTACGGGCACAAAGAACAACTTTGATTGTTTCTATTTAATAATTAGTTTTCTACAACATTCAAATACAAATTAGTTGATCTAGAGTCATTTAATGTTCTAATGTGGAAATTAGTATCCCAAGCTAATCAATAAGCAATATGGCATGTAGTACATGCAGCCTGGGAATACCAATTAAATTCACAGAAAAATAGTTTAAGTCTGTGTGTATTTGATTGAAATGAACAATAATTCTAATATTGCTTATCAATATTGTTATATACTAAAAAGATGCCGATTCTTGCAACCTGACAAAAGTGATCGTTGAATATGTCATATGTAATAAAGTTATGATACTAATTTTTTAACCAAGGCAGAAAATTCGTTTTCTTCCATTGGCGGAATTTTCATTATTTCTAAATTTTCAGTAACATGTGCTTCCAACTTGTGACCAACCAACGGTGCCAAAACACCTGGAGTTGAACGGATGAATTGCAAAGCTCGCAATGAAGGTTGTAGATTACCAAATTCTGGCAAAACACCCGGGGTCAGCAATTTTCCTTGCATTAATGGAACGCTAGTGAAAACTCCAATGTTGTACTTTTGTGCCTCTTCTAAAATTGAAATATTTTTTCCATCAATGTTTTGGTTTTTCTTTACGAAAGCTTGATCAAGATGCATGTTATAGGGCAATTGTATAAATCGAAAACCATGAGAATCACCACCAATTTGCTTTGCCAACTTTAAAGATTCGCCAAGAGAGAAAAATTGAGGGTTGTCAGAATCCACTCTAAAACATTCCCATGTTGCCATGCCATAAAATCTAATTTTTCCCTCTTCTCTTTTCTTTTCATAAAATTCAAAAACGTCTTCAAGATTTTTCAAAAATTGTTCTTTGGATATGTCTTGAATTTGCCCTTCAACAGCATTGTGAAGATAAATCAAATCTATACATTCTAGATCAATGTTATTTAGGCTACGGTTAAGTTGATCATCCAAATAAGGAATTGTCATGCAGTGATATCCTGATGAAATGTCAGATGCATGTATAACACCTTTTTTTACATATTCTCGATTGACATATTGCCAAAAATCTTCCTTTATGTCTCCATCATTTGTCACATATCCATTTTTAGTGCTTATGAAAATCTCATTTCGATTAATTTTACCTTCATCAATTAATTCAGAAATTGCTTGTCCTACAGAACGTTCTGCCTTCTGCAAACGATAATTTATCGCAGTATCTATTACATTTATTCCTGCAATGATTGACATCTTAATTGCTTTTTTTACAAGCTGATCAGTTTCAGAGTCTGGTTGCCCCAAATATGTCCCAATACCAACATTTGAAAGAGTTAATGCTTGTACAACGCAAAAATTTTTGGAGTTTGCATTACTGTTTTTTGCAAATTTTGCTGTGCCCTCTTCTGTAGCAAAACCACTTATCATAATTTTGCTTCATTATTGGATGATTTATTTTACTCGATTTTAAGCACATTACAGATTTAATAAAAATCCAATTACAAGCAACGTGCCCGTTATTCTACTAAACATCAATGTTTTAGTCATTACTGGAACAATCAAGTTATTATCGTGAAAGGATGTTTTTAAATTCCTTCCAGATTTTATAATTAATGGAATTGTTACAAGCGTGATCAATGAAAAGACAGGGAACAAATCCAAAATTACACATCCAACAATTACTCCAAAGGAAATAACAGGAAATATCCAAAAAATATTAGTTGCATTTTTCTTTCCAACTGCAATAACCAAGGTTTTTCTTCCTTTGGATTTGTCTGCATCGTAATCTGGAAATGATGTGATAAATAAAACGAGTGAGGAAAGAACCCCAACTACAATACCTGCAAAGATAGGATTTATTGCAATTTCTGAAGTTTGAATGAAATAAGTTCCAAGAACAATCATTGTGCCTTTGATTGCCACAAAGACTTCGGCTAAACCAGAATCAACTATCTTTGTTGAATAAAAGTAAATTGATAAAATTGCAAAACCAAGAATTGCTGCAATAATTATTCCATCTATTACAACAAAATAGCTTCCAATCAGAGTTCCTAATATCAAAAATGCTATTCCAGCTTTGTAAACTTGAACTGGCTTGAGAAGACCTTCGGGCAGAACCCCAGTACCTCCACTCATTTTGGTGCGTTTTGTTTTGGTATCAATTCCACGTCTGAAATCCCAATAATCATTTAACAAATCTATACTGGCATGAAGTGCTAAAACACCAGCCATTGTTAGACCGGCATGCAGTATATTGATTTGTGAAGTCTGCCACCAGCTAAGAGCTAAACCCAATGCAACAGCTATTACTGACGCAAGTAGAAATCGAACTCGGATTACCCGTAACCAAATAGCCCAAGTTTTCTGACTTTTCTCTGTAGTTGGCATGTTTTCGAGTAATCATTGTATAGTATTATGATTAAAGGTTGTTAAATCTCTTGGTTTGGAATTATTATTTTTTTGTAAAAATCTTGCGGTATATTAGAATAAAGTTTAATGAATTATTTTACGAGTTCTGATAAAATTCCAATGTTGTGATTGTCTTGCCTAAAATAATCAGAGGTTGTGATCATTGTCAAAACTATGATGTTGAATTGGAGTTAGTTTGGGCAAAACTCCGTAACTTTTTTGCTAATAGATTGCTAACAACGCATCGATGTCCTGTTTGTAAAGAATCACATTACGATAATGAGAAAATTACAAAAGTAAAACAATTGGTGTAGGATGTCATATTTTATCACAAACTTTAGACCACTAAAACCAATAAAATTATCTAATCAACCTTGGCTTAATCCAGAAGAGCCTCAAGTAATATTATTTCAAGGAATATGTTGGGACATGTTTGCTCATACATTTTTTCTTTAGTTAAGGTGCTTTACAGAGGCTTCAACACTACTTTTTTACTAAAAATTTTCTCGTTAGGCACAAATTGGAGTACAAAAAATTAAAGAATATTGCTGTAAATATAGAAATACTTCATATTTCCATCATCGATAATGGCTAATTCTAAATCTAGGTTGGAAATTCAAGGTCCAGCTCCTTTCAAGCAGTCTGGGGGCTACGAAGTTCAAATTGCAATAACAGAACAAAAACCTTTAGAGGAAAGCATCATATCAAAACAATTTACATCAATATGGAAAGATAACTTTCATTTACGCGTCAAAGATGGTCAATTTAGTGAAACTCTTGGCAGTGACAAAAATCCACTACCTGAGTCAATCTTACAATTAGATATAATCTGGGTCGTAGTTACAGATCAATTCTCATCTTTACATTCTGTTTTTGATGTAAAAATATCTGCAAAACCTGCGCAAAAAAAAATTGAAAAACCAGAAATCATTTATCCAGAAACACCTTCTCCTGCACCAAAAAGACCATCAGTAGGTATCTCTGGCGATAAAGGACCACCCGGTGACAAAGGCCCACCAGGTGACAAAGGTTCCCAAGGTCTGATAGGGCCACAAGGAGACAAAGGCCTAATTGGTGAAAAAGGTCTTACTGGTGATAAAGGTGACAAGGGTGATAAGGGTGACAAAGGGCCACTAGGCCCACAAGGTGAAAAAGGTGATTCGGGACCACTTGGACCACATGGTGACAAAGGTCCTTTAGGCCAAACCGGTCAACCCGGTGAAAAAGGACCAAAAGGTCAACAAGGCTCATCAGGTGATAAAGGGATTACTGGTGAACGAGGACAGCCTGGAGCTAAAGGCGATACAGGCCCACAAGGCCCACATGGTGACAAAGGTCCTTTAGGACTGCTAGGTGAAAAAGGATCAAAAGGCCCACACGGCCCAGCCGGTGATAAAGGAATTACTGGTCCACTGGGTGCACAGGGGGACAAGGGTACAGAGGGTGAACGGGGCATTACTGGAGGAAAAGGCCCACAAGGCCCACAAGGCCCAGTTGGAGAAAAAGGATTAACTGGCATTCTAGGTCCACAAGGAGAAAAAGGACCAAAAGGTTCACCAGGACCCAGCGGAGTAAAAGGTCCAGTAGGCCCACATGGTCCCTCCGGTGATAAAGGTCCATTGGGTGCACAAGGCCCACAAGGTGAACGAGGCCCACAAGGTCCCCACGGTGATCTGGGTCCAGTGGGTGCACAAGGTCCACAAGGTGAACGAGGCCCACAAGGCCAGCCAGGGGGTAAAGGCCCACAAGGTCCTCAAGGAATTCAAGGACCACAAGGAGAAAGAGGTCCTATAGGTCAAAAGGGTCAACTAGGAGAACAAGGACCAAAGGGTTCTCAGGGTACAGTAGGCCCATCTGGTCCTCGAGGTCCACCAGGACCTCCAGGAGAAAAAGGTGAAGCTGGAACTATGTCTGAAGAGCAGAAGGCCCTGTTTAAGGAATTATTGGAACTGTTAGTAAGCAAGAATGTAATTACGACCGAAGACCAAATCAAATTGATGAGCTATCTGTACTATTGACATCTTCAAAATCAGTTAAAATAAGTGAATCAAATGAGCCAGAATCTTGGCAAAACCAAATTCAAAATTTTAGAATGCAAATCACTAGAAAAAATAACATCACCCGCTAATTAGATTGACGATTGTAATTTTTTGACGATATTATCGTTGTTTTCGTTTGGCAGCCTTTCTTTTCTTTCCACCAGACTTTCGTTTAGCTCCGCTACTTTTCTTTCTGCTGGACTTTCGTTTAGCTCCGCTACTTTTCTTTCTGCTGGACTTTCGTTTAGCTCCGCTACTTTTCTTTCTGCTGGACTTTCGTTTAGCTACTTTTCTTTTTGTAACCATTGACAATCCCTCATTTTTATTGTTTTTCTATGGTTAAACTAAATAAATTACACAAAGTGTTAACAAATCATCAACGAAATTTTTTTGAAAATAGTTAATTTTTGATCGAAAAATTTTCAATAAACACTTTCAGCTGATGGCCTTCTACCTTGTAACCAAATTTTGCTTCCACAAATTGTACATTTGTATTGTCTTTTACGCTTGTAGGTTGCCATTTTTGGAACAAAAATAATTTCATGCTTTGTTTTTGTCATACAAAACTTGCACCATCTGTATTCAAATTCTTGATCCATATGTTTGCTAAAAGTTTCTCAAACAAATTTGTTTTTATTTAATTCAACGGGATTTTATTATCGTTACAACATCTTCGTCTTGTAAAACATGATTTATTCCAACTCGTTGTCCACCAAATTTGACACTATTTCCCCAAATCAACGCATATCGAAATTCATTTTTCATTCGTCGATGTAATTTATCACATATTTCACCAATAGTTGAATCTTTTCTCGCTATGAGTGGTTCTTTGTAATCGGTTTCTCTTCCTTTTGGTCTCATGTAAATTCTAATGAACCTGAGATTATCATAGATTTTGTCCTTTACCACATCAATATTAATTCCAGAATCAGCTGATACCTCAATAAAGTCTGATTTTATTTTTGATTTTAATTGTTTTAGAAATTTTTTATCCACTAAATCTATTTTATTGATTATGGTTATGGCTTTAGCATAACTCTTGTTTCCAGAGACATAATCAATTAATTGATCTGATGTAAGATCTTCACGTATTACTACTCTGGCATTGTTTATCCCATAAACTCGAAGAATGCCTTTTAGCAGATTTTCAGTCATTTTTGTAAGTTTTACTTGTTGAGCAATAGCTATGCCTCCAGTAGTTGTTTTTTCAATGATGATATTAGGAGCTTTTTGATTGATCTTGATTCCTATATTGCCTAATTCGTTTACTAGAACATCTTCATGATATGGCTGAAATACATCTAGCATTAGTAACACCAAATCTGCGTTTCTTGCAACAGAAAGAATTCTTTTTCCTAATCCTTTCCCAGTAGATGCACCTTTGATAATTCCCGGCAAGTCTAAAAGCTGAATTTTTGCACCCCTATACTCCATCATGCCTGGAACAACTGTTACTGTTGTAAATTGAAATGCTCCAACAGTTGATCTGGCACCTGTTAATTGGTTAAGTAATGTAGATTTTCCAACGCTTGGTAAACCAATGAATACAACTGTCGCATCACCACTTCTTTTTACACCAAAACTATCTACCTTTGCTCCTTTTTTTGATTTTTTTTCTTCTTGTTCTTTTTTTAGCTTTGCAATTTTTGCTCGTAGTAAACCCAAGTGATGTTCTGTCGCTTTGTTGACTTTGGTTTTTGTCACCTCTTCTTGAATTGCTTTGATTTTTTCAGGGATTCCCAACTATATTCACCTCATTCTCTTAATTTTTTAAATAAAATTTTTTCATTCCTCTTTATCATTTCAATTCTAGTAATAGGAATTGTTTCAAAATTATTAGATTCGGCAATAAAATCAGACAATGTTAATTCTCTTATGTTTTCAAAGTCTCGATAAAATACTTTGTATAGCTTTGGATCATCAGCAAATCTTGCTTTGCTAAATATTTCTTCAATCACTCCCTTTTTTGTCATGAAATAATTGCAAATGATTATCCTAATCTACCTTCGTTAATTTTGAAATATAGTTTGATTTAGTAGCAAATATTATCTGGCAGATAGTAGATAAAATATGAAGAAAAAAACATTTGCAGTGGACATTGATGGTACTATTACTGAAAACGGCAGAGGAAGAATTCATCTTGATGCACTATCTGCCCTAAGACATTTGAAAAACATTGGCCACAATGTAATTTTTGTTTCTGGCAGGTCTTCTGTAGAAGGGTATTTACTTTCAATTTTTGGTGGAACCACAAATATCGCCGTTGGTGAAAACGGCGGCTGCATTACTTTTGGGCCAAACCATCACAAATTGCTTGGAAACAAAGAAGAATGTATCGACGTCTTTGAATTTCTCAAATCAAAAATAGATAATGTTGTAGAAAAACCTGTTTTTCCAAGATTAACAGAGGTCGTTCTAGAGAGAACCTTTGACATTAAGTTGGCAAAAAAAATTGTTTCAGAAAATAATCTTGATGCCAGCTTGTCAGACAGCAAATACGCATTTCATATTAACTCCAGTGGAATACACAAGGGTCGTGGGTTTGAGGAGGTTATGAAAATGCTGTCAGTTACCAAAAATAATGTGATCGCAATTGGTGATAGCGAAACTGACGTTCCTTTATTTAAGGTAGCAAAAACCAGCGTGGCGTTGGGAAATTCTTCAGATGATGTTAAATCACAAGCAACTTTTAGTGTTTCAGCAAAATCTGGAGACGGATTAATTGAAGCATTAGATATGCTAGCACCAAAACTATCAGAGGTTTAGAATGTCATTTCAAATTCTACTTGATGAAGTAAAAACAAACTTAACCAAATGTTTGCAGGATCTTTCTTTCCCATCAGTTTTGTTTTCAGTTGAACCTACGAAAAAAGAATTTGGTGATGTTACTTCTAACGTATGTTTTTTACTTGCAAAAAAACTAAATCAAAAACCAAGTGAGATTGCCAAAAAAATTTTGGAGAACTTTCAAAAACATCTTGGGGAACTTGTTTCTAAAGTGGATGCACATCCATCAGGACATCTGAACTTTTTTGCAAACAGAGAAAAACTGAATAAGCTCATAATAAAAAATTCCATCAAGGATGATTATGGCTTTGTTAATATTGGAAATCAAACTAGAGTTGTGGTAGAACACACAAGTGTTAATCCTAACAAGGCTTTGCATATTGGTCATGTTAGGAATATCATTATTGGCGACACAATAGCCAGACTTTTACAAAAAACAAATCATGATGTGAAAATTTTGAATTATGTAGATGATTCTGGTCTTCAGGTGGCTGACATTATAGTAGGTTTTAAACATCTAGGTTTTTCTGAAATTCCGCCATCTGGTGAGAAATTTGATCATTATTGTGGTGATGTGGTATACGTAAAAACATCTGAAAAATACGACAGCGAGCCAGAACTTCAAGAGATTAGGAAAAAATTTCTTGAGGAAATTGAAAATCCTAATTCAGAAATTTCTGAATTTGCAGATTATATCACAAAAAAAGTTCTTGCTTGCCAGCTTGAAACCTGCTGGAATCTTGATGTTGAGTATGATTGTTTAAACTTTGAATCACAAATAATTCATTCTGGGTTGTGGCAAAAAATTTTTGAAAAACTCAAAGAAATGAAAACTATTGAATTGGAACGACAAGGAAAAAACACTGGATGTTGGGTTATCCGCGGTGATGAGAAAAATGACGATAAGGTTCTGATTAGAAGTGATGGCACTGCCACATACATTGCAAAAGACATTCCATATGCAGCGTGGAAGTTGGGAATTCTTAAAGATCCGTTCAATTACAAAAAATATGATCAAAATCAACCTAGTAGAACCATGTGGCAAACAACTTTGGAACAAACTTCTGAACCAAAGCAAAACTTTACAGGAAATAGTGTTATCACAGTTATTGATTCTAGACAATCAAGACTTCAAAAAATTATCACAGAAATAATGTTAAAATTTACATCAAAACCTGATTCATATGTGCACTTGGCATATGAATCAGTCACTCTTAGCGCAAATACTGCAAAACAATTGGGAATTGACACTGGTGGAAAACAAACTCAAATGTCTGGCAGAAAAGGCTTGTATGTAAATGCAGATTTGGTATTTGATTTATTAACAAAAAAAACCTTGGAGGAAACAAGAAAACGAAATCCTGATTTTGATACAGAAGAATATTCTAAGATTGCAAAAGATGTTGCTATCGGTACAATAAGATATGAGATGATAAAACAGGATTTAGACAAGATAATTACTTTTGATCTGACAAAATCACTAAGTCTTGAAGGAGATACTGCATCTTACATTCAGTACACATATGCACGTGCTGATGGAATACTTGAGAAAGCAGGCATTCAGCCAAAATTTGATTCCGAATTTGGTTTACTTGATAATGAATTTGAAAAAGAATTAATCACAATGATAGGATTATTCGTTAATCGAGTTAGAGATGCAACAAACAATTTGTCCCCCAAGATAATTGCTAAATATTGCTACAATTTGGCTGTGTCATTTAATGCGTTTTATGAACATGTAAAGGTCTTGGATACTGGTGATGATTCTCTTGTCAATATTCGACTTTGTTTAGTCTCTTCATTCAAATCTACGCTTGAAAAGGCATTGAATCTTCTTGGAGTTCCTTCCCCGTCAAGAATGTAATTTCTTCTCATTTTGGAGGAAAAACAATTAATTTTTTGTTTTTTTACATTTGATACGAACTGTTCGTAAAAATAAGTTAGTTGTATAAATTACATACTGACATTATTGTAAGATAAATTTGAAAATAGCCCTAATGGACGATTTCGATACTGACAAATATTGTAGTAAATGTAAAGCAAATCTCTCAGCTGCTAGTAACTTTTGTCCACAATGCGGTTGGCCAAAAAATAGGCGCATGGTACCTTATGAAGCTGATGAAGAAAAAGTAGCAAATTACATTAAAAGTAATCCATCTCCAAAAGAACCCACTGAATCTATATTTGAAAATGAAATACCTCGCCCAACTGGGGTAAGACTACTTGGCATTTTTCATATGGTCTTTGGAATTTTTTTGGTAGCTATTGCAATACTTGCCGGTTCAACTGTCATGCTTTTGGTAATGGGGAATGCAATGAACATCTATGATACTACAATGGGCAGCTTAGGTGGAATTGGGGGTATGGGAGACATGCCAATACCGCTAGGAATGGGTGGTGTAGATCCAACAATGATGTCATCTCTTGATATGATTAGCAGATTGCCTGGAATGGAGGGCTTGCCTAGTACAAGTGAAATTGAGGGGGTGACAAACTCCGCTGCTAGTGAAATGAACATGGAACTAATAATGGGACTTGTGATGGAAACCTTGGTTATTGCAGTTATTGTGATCATTCTGGGAATATTTGCTGTTGTAGTTGGAATAGGTTTGTTAAGAGGTAAAAAATGGGCCATAATTGTGACAATTGCGTCTGCAATTATTTCTATTCCACTTACTGTATTATATGTAGGCAAGCTTGATAATTTGATTCTTCTTGGATCGGTTGCTCTTGATGGTATAATACTCTATTACATATTGAGACCACATGTTAGAGAGTACTTTATCCAAACCTCAATAGAAAATTCCATTGAAAATTCCAAGATTAAAACTTGATACGAACTGTTAACTTTTCTAATAACTCACATCATCCGTCATAACATGGATTATGGGGGAATTTTTGTGCGTAGGAGTGGTGGATACTATTTTTACTCTTAGTCAATGAATTTGTTAGGATCATTCATTTTTTGGATTTAATTATAAAAATAAGTAACGAAGTATTAACATTAACGTAGATTTTTATCTAAAACAATTTATGCTTCGTGAGTATGATAAAACAAAATTCCTACGTATTATTCTATTATAACAATACGAAGAAATGGCTTCAAAAAGTTTCAAAAAATAAAAGTCTTCATACTCATATCGGTGTTATTCATCATTCTGATGCAATTGGAAAAAAATACGGTTCAAGAATTATGACAAATAAGGACAAGTATGTCTATGTCTTAGAACCAACAATTTTTGATTACATTATGAAAATACAACATGGAACACAGATTGTATACCCAAAAGATTTGGGATATATTGCTGCTAGAACGGGAATGCAAAGTGGGCATAAGGTAATTGAAATTGGAACAGGCAGTGGTGCACTAACAATATTTGCAGCTAGCATCGTTAAATCAAGAGGGCATGTTTACACTTTTGATGTTAATGAAGCGTTTATGAAAATTGCCGAGAAAAATATCAAAAGAGCAGGAATGAGTAAATATGTTACTATGAAAAAAATGGATCTCAAAACTGTAAAAAAAATTCCTGTAAAAGACGCTGACATAATACTAATTGATTTAGGTGATCCATGGACTGTACTTCCACAAGCAAGAAAAATGCTCAAAGATAGTGGCGCAATTGTATCAATTTGCCCAACAATGAACCAACTCGAAAAACTTGTTTCCTCATTAGTACAAAACGAGTTCACCGATATTGAATGCACTGAAAATATTTTAAGAACAATTGATGCAAGAGAAGGAAAAACTAGACATTCTTTCCAGGCAATAGGTCATACCACATACCTTTGTTTTGCAAGAAAAGCCTTTTTTGATAAAAAATCTTCAAGGCAAAAAAAAAATCTAGAGCTTCAAAGGCATGAACAGCAAAACAAGATTTATCCCTCTGCGTTTAAAGCATAAAATGTGGTAACAAAAACCCTTCAATCCTCAATTGTTAAAAAATTCATTCCTCCTAGGAGAGCAAACTCACGAAAAGGAGAAAATGGCACTGTTTTGGTAGTGGGTGGAAGCTACATTTACCATGGCGCGCCAATTCTTTCATCACTAGCATCCTTAAGAGCGGGTACAGATCTGGTGTATACCTCAGTTCCAAAAATAAATACTCAATCAACTAGAGCCATTTCCCCTAATCTCATCGTCATTCCATTGGTTGATCAGAAATTAACTCGAGGAGCAGTTAGAAAATTACTTGGTGTTATCCCCAAAAACTTGGATTCAGCAACAATTGGAATGGGGCTAGCAATTGCTGATAAAACTGCATTAAAAATTCTCATTCAATCCTTATTGGAAATGGATGTTAGATTATCATTAGATGCTAGTGCTTTATTATCTGATATCTTGCCTCAATTAAAAAATAAAAACGTCGTAGTCACTCCGCATTCTGGAGAATTCAAAAGGTTATTTGGTGAGATTCCACCAGAAAAACAAAAACCACGAATTTCGGTAGTTGAGAAATTTGCCAAAAAAAATGGCATTACTATTTTGCTTAAAGGCCCTTTTGATATAGTGTCTGATGGTAAAACAACATATGTTAATCCAAAAAAAATACCTGCAATGACAGTTGGTGGAACTGGAGATGTTCTTTCTGGATTAGTTGCAGGGATTTTAGCAAAGAACAGAAATACGCTAGAGGCAGCAGCTGCAGCATCATTTGTTAATGGATTGGCAGGAAAATTGGTTCAAAAAAAATTAGGGTTACATATGACACCAATGGATCTTATTGATGTTATCCCTCAAGTAATGAAACAATTTGATAAAATCAAGTGAAAATGAAAAAAATCCTAAAACATGTTGATTCGAATATGAACAATTTAGTGTCTGAATTGCAGACACTTATCCGGCAACCAAGTATTTCTGCAAAAAACGAGGGTCTTGAGAAATGTGCTCAACTTGTAAAAAAAACTTTGCAAAAAGCTGGTATCAGATCTCAAATTTTGCGTTTAGGAAAAAACATTCCCCCTCTAGTATATGGTGAGTTGCGTTCTAAAAAAAATCCAAAAAAGACATTATTGTTTTACAATCATTATGACGTTCAACCAGTTGAACCTCTTGATTTATGGGAAAGTCCTCCTTTCAGTGCTAAAGTAAAGGGTAACAAGGTTTTTGGACGTGGTTCAGCAGATGATAAAGGAGAATTAATTACTAGGATAAAGGCTGTTGAATCCTATTTAAAAATAAAAGGAGACGTTCCCTGTAACATCAAATTTGTGATTGAGGGAGAAGAAGAGGTAGGAAGTCCACACATTGAGAAATATTTAAAAAAATTTAAGAAGAAATTTTTATGCCAAGGGATAATTTGGGAATTTGGGCATGTGGATTCGAAAAATCGTCCTATAGTTGGGCTTGGAATGAAAGGTTTGCTATTTGTCGAATTGATATCTAAAGAATCCATCAGAGATGCACATTCAAGTCTTGCTGTATTAATAAAAAACCCTGCTTGGAGGTTAATTGAAGCTGTAAAGTCACTAAGAGATTCAAACGGTAGAATTTTGATAAAGGATTGGTACAAAGAAGTGAGGCCATTAACAAAAACAGACTTGAAAATTATTAAAGCAGAACCCTTTGATGATGCAGCTTTCAAAAAAGAATTTGGAATCAAATCTTTTGTTGGACACAAAAAAGGTTTTGAAGCAAAAAAAGCTCTAGTATCTGGTGCAACATGCAACGTTGCAGGTTTTGTTTCAGGCTATGTTGAGAAAGGAGTGAAAACTGTTCTTCCTGCAAAGGCTTTAGTAAAAATTGATTTTAGACTAGTTCCGGATATGGATCCCACCCAACAGGCTCAAAGATTAAAAAAACATCTTAAAAAAAAAGGCTTTGGCGATCTTAAAGTGAAGATACATCATGGCGTAGCAGCTGCCAGAATTAGTTCATCTAATCCATTTGTATCACAAGTAAAAAATGCAGCTGATGAATCTTATGGACAATCAATCCTTAATGTTTCAAACGCCGGAACTGGACCAATGCATTCATTTGTGAAAATTCTTGGTGCTCCTTGCATTTCTATAGGAAGTACGTATATGTTCTCTAGAATTCACTCTCCAAACGAGTTTGCAAGAATCGACCTTTTGAAAAAAGCTACAAAATGCATTTGTCTAATCATGGATAAATTTGGGAAAAATTAGTCATTGGTTTTGGAGAAAGGCCTTTATTGTGCTCTGAAAGCACTTGAATTATGTCATATATGTACATGCCAGGAGCTACCGCTGTAGGTATTACATTTGATGGTGGCGTGGTTATTGCAAGTGAAAAAAGAGTTGCATATGGTAACTTTTTGGTAAGCAAATCCACAAAAAAGACCTTTCAATTAACGCCTCGAGTGGGGGCTGCGTGTGCAGGATTGGTGGCTGATATGCAACTTCTGTCTATGCAGATATCTGCACTGGCCAAAATTAGAAAAATGGAGATAAAAAGAGAGATTCCGCCAAACTCAATCGCAAAGATGATGTCAAACATGATGTATGAAAGGCGATTTTTCCCACTATTGACTCAAGTTATTGTTGGAGGAATTATCGACAAACCAGTCATTTATACATTGGATCCACTTGGCTCTGTCCTTCCTGATGAATATGCAGCTGTTGGAACTGGAGCTGAAATGGCACTTGGAGTACTTGATCCACAATTCAAAGAAAAAATGACAGAAAAAGAAGCAATTGAATTAGCAAAAAAGGCAGTCAAATCAGCTACATTGAGAGACACTTTTAGTGGAGATGGAATAGACTTTCTTATAATAAAAAAGGACGGAATCACAGAGTTCACAGAAAAACTAAACTAGTTGGTTTGACTAAGGTATTTTTTTAAAAACCATTCTGGTTAACTAATACATATACAACAATCTTATTCAAAGTATTTTAGGCGCATCTTTATTTCTTTCGAGATTATTTTTTGGGAAGGATGAAATTTGAATAGTTCAGTGTGAAACGAAAATATACTTCGTATTTTAATTATTACAACTGGTATGGATCTCCCTCAAATAATTATAGTGATTTTTGCCTTTTTTATTGTAAACATCTTTTTATTTGATTCAGCTTATGCTGCAGTTTCTGAGGGCTGTGAAATATTTGAAATTAGAGAAGGATGTGATCTTTCTGGCTGGATGATCTTAATTTTTGGAGAAATTCTAGTTGGCGTATCTCTGGCAATCTTTCTTCATACTTTATCACATCGTACCAGCGTAAAATTAGAAAAAGATAGTGAGCAATTAAAAGAAGATAGTGAAAAAATAAAAGAAAATAGCATCGCAATACAAAAAATTCTTGACGCACAGGAATACTCTAGGAATCGCCGCCGAGATTACTTGTTGGAAAGTTCGAAAACTAGCTTTAATGCAATTCTTTTACGTCTAGGCATAATGAACAGAATTGTATTAAATAAACAAAATCTCGATAGAGAGGATCAGTATCACAAGTTAGAATTAGAAGAATCTGCAATTCATACAATTGTAGAAAAAGTAAGGCATACAGTATCTTTGGCAGTTGATATTCTAGATCCCATGCTGGCAACCCAAATTGATAATCTTTTCACATACATTGAACAACTTTCTCCATCGAAAAATAAAGAAAAGCTAGAGTTTTCAGAGTACGAGGAAGTAAAAGAAAAGATAATGCATTTGAAAGAGAGGCTAGAAGAATTTACCACAACCAAGGAGGTGTTTAAATAAGTAATGAAAAAACATCTGCTCCTAATTGCATTTGCATTTTTCATTTCCACTATCTTTTTATTTGATTCAGTATTCGCCGCAGTTTCTGAGGGGTGTGAAATATTTGAGATTAGAGAGGGCTGTGATCTTTCTGGCTGGATGATCTTAATTTTTGGAGAAATTCTAGTTGGCGTATCTCTGGCAATCTTTCTTCATACTTTATCAC
>JADFLH010000023.1 GCA_022564515.1 Nitrososphaerota archaeon | reverse complement strand
AATTTCTGTATCTGGTTTGAAGGTATGGATACATGGTACTGCTTCCGACGGTCTTGCGTGGGGTGCATTTGCTGTTAGAAACAGTGGAGACAAGATTGTCTCCGTGGATAAAATCGCTATCCGTGGACAAGACGTTCCGTTCGCACAATGGTATCCTGATATTACAGTAACATCAGCTTTGATTCAACAACCAATGAATTTCACTGGTTGGTCTGATGTAGATGGAATGTTGGAAACTGAATCAGGTGATTCTTGTACATCTACTTTCGACGTACAAGTAAACCTAGCATCAGGTCTAGATGTATGTGTTGATAAACCAGCACAAGGTCCAGTAGGTCTTGAACCAGGATCTGCAGCAGTCATCTACTTTAAACTCAACAATGGAACGCTACAAACAGTAGACTCTGGTATTTCCACAAGTGTAAACATCTTTGCTGGTAAAACTGGTGCACCATTAAGCATAACTGTCTCAAGTAAAACGTAAGGTGACATTTTTTTGGCCTCACCTTACGTAAAACTTTTCTATGGTGAAATAAAATGGGAAAAGAAACTAAAAAACAAGGATTAGAAGGATTTCTTAATAGTCAATTCTTAGAAAATTATCAGAATAAAACACCTTCAGGTTATGAATTAATAGAAAATTATCCATTAAAGCCGCCATTTAGTTATGCAAATATTTTACAAAATAAAGAAACCTTTGCATATCTATATCAGGTCGACGAGGTAAAACTAACTCATGATGAAGAGAATATTTTTCATCGATTACATAGTTTGATTGAAGAAAATATCAATTCTCCAGAAAAAACTGAAGGATCTTCTGGGTTTTCCCTATATCTTAATCAGACAATTAAAGAAAACGAGAAAGTATTTTCAGAATATCCTGCAGAAAGTGTAGAAAAAGTCAAGTATTATCTAGAAAGAGACATTGCTGGTTTTGGGTTAATAGACGCATTAATGCATGATCCAAACATAGAGGATGTCAGCTGCAGCGGAACAAATCTTCCAATCTATATCTGGCATAGAAAGTACGATAGCATACCAGTAAATATCCGATTTGATGGTGAAATGCTGAACAATTTTGTTTCACGAATAGTTTTTCGTGCAGGAAAACACATAAGCTCGGCCTTTCCAATTACCGATTTAGCATTACAAGGCAATCATAGAATTTCAGTACTTTACCAAAAAGAAGTTACTCCAAAAGGAACCAGCTTTACAATAAGAAAATTCAAAGAGGATCCATACACTGTAATTGATCTTGTTAATTTCGGTACTATAAGCCTCGAAATGGCTGCTTATCTATGGATGCTTGTTGTAAATAAGTTGTCAATAATTATCATAGGATCTACTGGAAGTGGTAAAACAACAATTCTTAATGCCATAGCTGGATTGGTCAATCCTGATTACAAAATTTTCTCTGTTGAAGATGTATCTGAAATCAACATTGAGCATGACAACTGGTTTAGTCTTGTTTCTAGAACTGGTTTTGGTCCAAATAGCGAAGGTGAAATTGGATTATATGATTTGATTAAATCTGGTGTGAGGCACAGACCAGATTACATTGTTGTTGGAGAGATTAGAGGTTCAGAAGCATATGTAATGTTTCAAGCAATGGCCACAGGACATGGTGGATTATGTACTATGCATGCAGACAGCTTAAATTCTGCAACAAAAAGACTGCAACAAAAACCAATGGATATCCCACCGGCATACATTTCTTTGATGAACTGTGCTATTGTAGTCCGCAGGGTTAAAGAAAATACAACTGGACAAAGTAGTAGAAAAGTAGTTACAATTGAGGAAATACAAAGCATAGAAAAATATAATTCAGTATTTAATTGGAAGTCAAAAACGGATTTCTTTGAACCGAATCTACAAGATAGTATGCTATTACAAAAAATTTCTGAACAGACCAGTCTAGATTATGAGGAAATATTAAATGAGTTTGAGATGAGAGTTTATCTTTTAAAATGGATGCGAGAAAATAATATCAGAAGTTACAAAAAGGTAGCTGATACAATTGGAAAGTTTTATAGAGATCCCAGTGCTATCATGAAAAAAATTGGTTACGGTGTATGAGCTCCTTGTCATTTTTAAAGCAAATAGCCAAATCAGAAAATGAGAAAAAAACGAAAAAGAAGATAGAAAAAGAACTTCCATTTTTCATTTCAATTGTAACATTACTTGCAACAAGTGGTTTTGGACCTTACACCATATTTCAAAAAATGCATGATATAAAATTACTACCCACGATTAGACAAGAATCAATAAAAATACTAAAACGTGTGGATGTTCTGGGCTTAGATCCCCTAGCTGCCATGATGGAAGCAAAGGAGAAAAATACTTCAAGACCGTTTGGTGAATTTCTTGCGGGATATGTTTCATCAATTCAAGCAGGTGGAAATGTAGTAAATTATCTCACAAGTAAATTGAATAGTACATTTGAACGATATGGAGATGTCGAAAAATCGTCTGTTAGCACGGTAAAGGCACTTGTAGAGTCTTTTATGACAATGCAGATTGTCATTCTTGCAGTTTACATCATAATCACTGCTACAAGTACAACGGGAGCTAGTGAATTAACATCTCAAAGTTTTGATGCAACTTATGTGATAATCATTTTTCCTCCAATAATTTCACTAATGTTTATCATAATGGCTCACAAAATGGATTCGTCCAATAATCCAGAATTAGATTTTAAAAAAATCATCATATTTGGAATTCCAAGTGTTGCAATTGCATTAACTTTAGTACTTCTGAATTTAATTCCAGATTTTAATGCGCTAATTATTGGTATTTCTCTTATTGTTGCATCTTTATGGCCCACTATTAAATACATTAAGTTAGGAACATTTTCACGTGATGCCGAGGATGCAACTCCACAAATTCTCCTGGATGTTGCTGAGGCACGTAAAACAGGAATAGCACCAGAACAATGCATCATAAAAGCTTGCAAGAGGAAGGATTTCAAATCATTTAATCCTGTTTCAAGTTCCATTGCAAGTAAATTAGAATGGGGCGTTCCTATAAAAAAAATCTATGAATCCATAGAAAGTAGTGTAAAAAACTTTCAAGTGTTAATTAGTTTTAAAATTTTATTTGAGATAATTTCTTCTGGTGGAGGGAATGTTCATACTCTTGACTCTTTAGCTGCAATAGCTGAAAAAATTAGAAATATAGAAAAAGCTAAACGTGAAATGTTAAAACCTTATATCTTAATTGGGTTTATGATAGTCAGCATAACTAGTTTTACAACTCTGATGGTTATTGACTCATTAACTGACATTAGTATCCTATCAGAACTTGATGAGGATAAAAAACTTAAGCTCAAAGAGGATGCAAAATCACAATTTGAAATGTTAAGCATGACAATCTTGGCCCAAGCTTGGTTAGCAGGTTTATTTTTAGGAAAGCTTACTGTCGGTTCTTTTTCTGGAGGATTTAGGCTTTCAGTTGTTCTAGTAGCTATAACATTAATAGCAATAGTAACGATGCAGCTAGGCATATTTGACATTAATGCACTTTTTGCCAAATAAAATGTATGTCCCAAAAATTTCATACTGTCAATTATAAAACAATTTGAGTGACTGATTTTAAGTTGAAGATTGAGATCATCATTGTTTTAATAGCTATAAGCATGGTTTTCATGCCTTCTTATGCTGAATCGTCAGCAAAGTTCGGATATCAATTACTACCAGAAAAACTGTTAGAAAACACTGAAGGAATACTTCAGCTATATGTATCTGCTAATGGTATAATGATGCCAAAATCTATCAATAATTTGAAAGTAATCAGCACCGACAACTCTATAATTAAAGTAATCGGAGTAGAACAATTCAATGAATACATTACTAATATCAAAGTACAGGCATTGAGTCCAGGAATCGTAAATCTAGTGGTAGCTGCATCGGGATTTTTATCTGAAGAAATTCCAATCAAAGTACACAACAACAACAATTATCCATCTCAGATTATGATGCAGTTGACACCAGATGATTTTCCGGTTGATGGTCCAAGATTCGGATATCTTTCTGTAGAAAGCCTGACAACATCAGGATTACCAACAAAGGCTGAGAATGATATCATAGTAAGTATATCTTCACCTAATACGGATGTTGTAGAACTAGAAGATGATAAACTAGTAATTCAAAAAGGAGATTATTTTGCAGTTGGAAAGTTTTTCATTAAAAATTCTGGAGACGCAATAATTTTTGCTGAAACTGATGGAATGAAAAAGATCAGTGAAGTGGTTCATGTACGAAAAGCAAGTACCCCACTTGAAATTAAATTATATCTTGCGCCAACTACTTTCAATAGTTTTAGTACTCCAAGAGGGTATGCTGTTGTTCAATTACAAGATGCTGACGGTATTCCAGTAAAAGCAGAAAAAGACATTCCTGTGGCACTTAAGGTAGAAAATCCAGATGCCGAAATAAATACAAGTCATGATTTTGAAGAAATCTTATTTGATTCCAAAAATCTTGTGATTAAACAAGGAACATATTCTGCCTACACAAGTTTTGTCCCTCGACCAAATTTGGGAGATTTTACTTCAGAGGATCAACAAACATTTAGCATATCCACTTCTGCTGAAGATTATCTAGCTCGAGGGTCTAGCATAATTATTACTCATCAAGAGATAGGTAATTTGCAAGGTGAGGGTCCTGCAAAAATGCTGGCATTACCATTCTTAACTACTGGTGAAAATGAATTAATTGGTATTATGTATTTTGAAGCAGTTTTAGCTGAGGTCGCCAAACAACTAGGGGATGAATCACATATAACAAACTTTAATGTTGCAGTGCCAGTTATGGCAAATGCAGATTTAGAAATCAATGTGGCTTCTTCAGATTTAGCATCTGTCAAAACCAGTCCTGTTTTCTTTAAACAAGGCGAAAATGTAGCATTGGTTTTTGGAAAAACTGGAACTGTTATTCCAGAAGATGGAAAGCCATTGGAGTTGTATTTGACTGATAACCAAGGCGTGAAGAAAATAATAGGTAAACCAGAGGGTCCACTCGAAGATGATCTTGTACTAAATACAGTGTCTTTAATTCCACTGATTTTAGCAGGTGAACGTTTTCCGGTATTAGCATATTTGGAGGAAACAGAAGGGGGAGATGAAGAAACGACAACATCATCAGATGATGATGATGAAGAAGAAGATGGAAGATTAGGGGTGACGCATTTCATTAAAGATACTGTAATTACATTTTCAGCAAATGAATATGTTGAGTTAGAGCCTGTAATCATAAAACAAAATCAACCATATGCATTGATGATGGCAAATTCAAAAAAGATTGGCTCTACTACACTTGCAGTGCTTGGATCAGGCCTTGAGTCATCATTATCAATAACTAGTCATACAACTGACCCAACAATGATCTATCTTTCCTACCCAGAAACTATCTTGCCTGATACGAACAACATTGTAACAATACAAGCCTTAGACTCATCTGACAATCCAGTGTTTGCCAAAGAAGATATTCAAATTAGTTTATTATCAAATGATGAATCAGTGATTAAAATGCCCGGATTAGTTACAATTCCAAAAGATAGTTATCGGGTGTTTTTTGAAATAGAGGCTAAGAAAGTAGGTTCGGTTGAAGTTTCCGCATTAGCTGAAGATTTATCGCTAGCAAAATTTAATTTTTGGGTAAAAGGCCTAATCCCTAAATTAAGTTTGAGTACAGCAGCTGCTATTGACATTAACGAAGAAACTCTCTCAAGGTTAAGCGTAGAATATGCTGGAATTCCCATATCTCCAGAAGGACTAGAAGTTGAATGGCTTGTCACTGGCGGAGACATCATACAGAAAGATTCAGTGACAAATGAAAATGGCGAAGCCACGGTTATTGTCAAAGCACGTGAAGCTAGCGGTATAGAAATAAAGGCAGTTGTAAATGGATTTGGGATGTCAGATGAGGTAAGCAAGAGTATTGCAGTGAACATCCCAGTACCAGTAATTTCTGAGGAAGAACCAGCATCTAGTTTCGAAAACATCAATATGGCTTTCATTATAATACCAGTAGCTGTCGCTGCAGCCTTGATATTCCTTAAGAGAACAAACCGACTTGAAGAAATTATAGAAAGATTGAATCTTGGAGATTTAGGTGAGCGAGTCTTAGAAATTAAGGAAAGAGTTTCATCAATTAGAGAAAGATGAGTCGATTTTGATGGTATTTAATATTTTGTGTATCAATTAGAATACGCACTTTTTCATAAAAACGATAAATGATTAAAAGGTGAACAATAAAAATGAATGAATTTTTTGAGCCTTTTACTATAAGGATTATTTTAGCATTGACAATGCTAGGTATAGCATCATTTTTTGATATATGGAAAAGAGAAATTCATGATTTCTTATGGCTCGCGTTCGGATCCTTTGCAGTGATACTATTATTATTTGATCCAAATTTAATTGACACAGTTTCAACCGTTCTGATTTCATTGATAATAGCTCCGTTTGCAATTCTTGTGTGGAGGATCGGATTGTTTGGAGGTGCAGACGCATTTGCACTAATTGTTTTAGCTGCATTGGTGCCAATGGTTACTCTCTCTGGAAATACCATTACTTCATTTACTACACTATCAAATGCCGCCATACTTTTTCTAATCCCATTTTTTGCAAATGCTATAAGAAACATCATTTCTATTCTAAAAAATGAAAATATTTTTGAGGGATTTAATGAAACAAGATTAAAAAAATCGGCAGCTATGTTTGTAGGCTACAGAGCAAAAAACCCAAACCATGGTTTTTCTATAGAAAAATTGGAAGGCGGCCACAAAAAACTGAATATTAGTCTTCAGAATGCTGATAAAACACAATTTTGTACAAGTTCTGACACCTGGGTGACCCCCGGAATTCCATATATACTGCTAATTACAGGCGGATTTATTATTCAACTAATATTTGGAGACATTCTAATGAATTTTTTTAAAATCTTATTTTAAAAAAACACGCGTGGTTCAAAATAATTTTAACTCGTCACATAGTCTGTATTGAATAATTACACACTGATTGTTATCAAGTAAAAGTTCCATGTTGTAATAAATGACTATGACAAATCCAACTGTAAAGTTAGAATTTCCTCCAGACAATAGTCCCTACGAGAATTTAATTTCAAGTTTACCAGAATTTGGCATAACGCAAAATCAGGCTAAGGTCTACTTGTACTTGAGTAAGAATGTCGCCAAATCTGCCCCTGAAATTTCAAAAAATCTCAAGATTCCAAGAACTGAAACCTATCATCTCATTAATGTACTTCAAAGTAAGGGAATTGTAATCTCAAACTTTGGAAAGCCAACAAAATTCCAAGCTCTGCCTTTTGATAAATCAATTCACATTTTAGTTAATAATCATCGAACTCGTATTGATGAATTAGAAAAGCAGACTGCTGAGTTAATCACTCTATGGAATACCATGCCAGAATCAAATAATCAAACTAAGCTAATATCAGAAAATAGATTCCAAATGCTTCAAGGAAAAAATTCCATAGTTGGAAAATTAAATCATCTGGTAAGCTCTACAAAAAAAGAAATTCTAATTTTAGGCTCTGAAAATAACTTTAAAAAATTTTATCAGACGAGATTTTTTGAACAGTTACAAAATGTTCAAGTCAATTTGAAAATCCTGATATTATCAACAAAGAAAACATCATATAACTTTCCAGAATTTCCTTCATACAAAACGAAAATATTTCATAATAGCACTGATGAAAATCTTTGGTTTTTGATAAAAGATGGTGAAGTGTTCTTTATTCTACGAAATGATGAAGATGATGAGATGCTTGCTATTTGGACAGATTCTTATACGATGCTTAATTCAATGAAGATGTTATTCAATATGATTTGGAAAACATCAAATCTTGTTATGTCTTCCTAATTCTTTTTAAAAATTACTATCAATTAACATGAAAATTTGCTTAGTACGCCTTAATTAGGAAACTAAACAAAAACCTGCATAATGACTCAGATTGGAAAAAGTGCAGTTTTTTTTCTAATGCTGATCTTACTTATTTCAACAATAGTTCCAGCATATGCCGCTGTAACAAGTTTTCATACTGATAGAACGTTTTATGTCAAAGGAGACCAAGTTTCCATATCAGGAACTGTGGATGTAGAGTCTACCGGCCTTGTATCAATTGTTTTTAGGGATTCAAATAACAAATTTGTGTTACTAACGCAAGCATTTATTCAGTCAGACAGTACCTTTAAGAAATACATTTCAACAGAATTAAAATTTACAGATCATGGCATTCACAATGCAACTGCATTTATTTTCAATTTGACTAAAGGGAAAACGGTTAGCTTTGATTTTTCAATGGATGGCTCAATTCCTATTCCTTCTATTACAAAAATCCTGACTTCTGAGTCACCGGTTGAAACTGGTGACTCGGTCAGTAATGAAAATGAATCCAGGCCCAAAGTCATTCCAGAAACTTTTTCAGAAAATGAGGAATCTGAACTTCTTGATTTTGTAGACCCTGAAAAGGAACCACAACACTATCTTGATAGATATTACAATGAATCGACATACCAGGATTGGTTTGATAGAAACTATCCTGACTTGACAATTGAAGAAGCAGTTGGATTAGAATCTCAAACAAATTTGAACATAAAGGAAGCCGTTGAAGAGAAAATTGACAGTGTTATTTCAGTGAACATACTTCCAGATGTAGAAGCGGCGACAATAATTAATGAGCCTCTCTCAAATGTTAATTCAAATAATCATGAGTTTACGTTGTTGAGTCTTGCACTTGGTGGCGTGGCTGTTTTGTTTGGTGCAACATATGGAATTAAAAGAAAAGTTGATACGGATTCTAAAAATATTTCACAGAATCGTGCTTCAGTAAGAAAAATGTTTGGTTTTATTCTGGGTTATAGTCCAATGGATGTTATTAAAAATAGATTAGCCCGTGGTGAAATCAGTATTAATCAATACACTAGGTTGAAAAAAATATTAGGAGAATAACAGTGTGTGATCAGGTTTGAATTTTTTTCTGAATTATGCTTAGTGTTAGTTTTGGATCAGCATTTCCTTTTGTTTTTTGCATGACTTTGCCAATTAAATAATTAATGGTATCTGGGTTTGTTTTAGCCTGCTCTACTGCGATTATTTCTTCAGATAATACTTGATCAATAATCCTAGTCAATTCTGATGCATCTGAAACATGAACCAAATCAAGTTCAGAAATAACATCAGATAGTGTTTTTCCGCTTTTCACAATTTCTTTGAGAGCAATTTTTGCAGCTGTTCTTGTAATTTTGTTACTTTTTATCGCATTAACTAATTCAACTAGATGTTGTGGCGTTAATTTAGAATTTTCACGTTTTTCTTTGGTATCTACAAGTCCCATTAAATCGGTAGTAATAATATTCGCAACATCTTTTACATTTGTTTCATCACGTACTTGTTCAAACATGTCTGAATAAAATTTATCAGAAGATAGTACTTCAGCAACCTGAGATGGAATCTTATATTTTGAAATGTAACGTTCTTTTTTAGAAATAATACTTTCTGGCATATCATTTTTCAATCTGTCAAGTGTTTGTGAATCGATTAAAATCCAAGGAATGTCTCCTTCTAGAAAATACCGATATTCCAGTTCCTCCTCTTTTCTTCTTGCAGAGATGGTAATCTTTCGTTGCTCATCCCAATGACGAGTCTCCTGAATGATTTGGATATTCCTTGCAGCTAAACTTTCTTGTCTTGTTATTTCAAAATGAATTGCTTTTTCTAAATCATGAAATGAACCAATGTTTTTGATTTCGACCCTTTTGCCACCTTGAATTGATACATTTACGTCAGCTCTTATTGCCCCTTCAAGTTCAGGATCTGAAACGCTCAAGTTCTCAAGCAAGTCAGATAACATGTTCAAGAATAATCTTACCTGTTTTGGATTTTCAAAATCAGGTTCTGTGACAATTTCAACGAGTGGGGTTCCTGCACGATTGTAATCTACAAGTGTGATTTGGGTTTTTTCAGAGCTTCCCTCATAAATTAAACGACCTGGATCTTCCTCTAGTTGAATTCTGAGAATTCTGATTTCTTTTTCATCTACCAAAACTTTACCCTCTAGGCCAATGCTAGTTGGGCCATACACATTTAGCTGAGTGATCTGAAAATTTTTGGGCAAATCAGGGTAAAAGTAATTTTTCCTAAAGAAAGCAAGTTTTTCAGGAGTTTTACAGTTTAATGCCATCGCTATTGTTGTAGCTTTTTCCACCGCCTTTTGATTTAGGAGCGGTAACGTTCCAGGAAGGCCCATACAAATCGGACATACATTCGTATTTGGCTCATAACCACGGTAATTGGCTCTGCAGGTACAAAATAATTTACTTTCAAGGTTTGTCAACTGACAATGAATTTCTAGTCCTATCTTAGTCAAAGTTGAATCTCTGGGAGGTGTACTGTGTTTTGCAGTGCATAAGCAGCCTGCA
This sequence comes from Nitrososphaerota archaeon, assembly GCA_022564515.1. Taxonomy (GTDB): domain Archaea; phylum Thermoproteota; class Nitrososphaeria; order Nitrososphaerales; family Nitrosopumilaceae; genus DRGT01. Next base: position 14,507 of record JADFLH010000023.1, on the reverse strand, counting down.
AAAGTGCTTTATCATGCATTGATTTTGCAAGTAATTGAATTCCGATTGGCAAACCATCTGATAATTCAAACGGGATTGAAATTGCTGGTTTTCCCGTAAGATTTGCGGTAACGGTGTTAAAATCGATTAGAAAGAGAGCAATGGGATCATCAATTTTTTCTCCTAATTTGAAAGGACAGATTGGAACGGTGGGAGCAAGTAATAAATCTACTTTTTTGAATGCCTCATTAACTTCTGCAGTCAATTTGCTTTTTACTTTAAGTGCTTTAAGAAAATACTTTCCTGCAAAACCCGCAGATGGAACAAATCCTCCAACTATTAGTCTTCTTGTAACTTCAGGTCCAAAGTTTTTTCTGGCCTTTGAAATATAGGAATTAAACTCAAATCCCTCTAATGGAAAATCAAAGCCATAACGGAGATTATCGTATCTTGCCAGATTACTACCAGCTTCAGTAGCACTAATAGTATAATATGCTGCAACTGAATAGTCTACCATGTCCAAGGATATTTCTTCGCATTTTGCACCAAGGTTTTCAAATTTTTTTACTGCATTGTTGGTTGCTGAAACTACTTCTTTGTCAGCTCCATCACCGATCATCTCTTTTATTATTCCAATTTTTTTTCCTTCAACTCCTGCATCAATCTCTGAAAGATAATCCTCGTTTTTGTTATCAACAGTAGTATTATCTTTATCATCAATGCCAGAAATAATGTTTAGAATAAATGCAAGATCTTCAACTGTTCTTGTCAATGGGCCAATTTGTTCAATGCTATTAGCATAAGAAATTAAACCGTATCTGCTAACCAATCCATATGTTGGTTTGTATCCAACAACTGAACAAAAGCTGGCAGGATTTCTAACAGAACCACCTGTATCAGACCCCAATGAGGCAACACATTCCAGCGCACGAACAGCTACAGCACTTCCTCCTGATGAACCCCCTGGTACGTAATCATGATTCCATGGATTTCTGCTTGGACCAAAGGCACTAAATTCTGTAGTCAATCCCATCGCGAATTCATCCATGTTGGTTTTTCCTATGATAATTGCATCTTCTGATTTTAATTTCGAAATTACTGTGGCCTCGTATGGGGCAACAAAATCTTCCAGCATTTTTGAGGCACATGTCGTTTTGGTTCCTTTTACACAGATGTTATCTTTTATTGAAATAGGCATTCCAAAACACGCGCCTATTTTTTCATTTTTTTGTATTTTTTTATCTAATTTTTTGGCCTGATCAATAGCTTTATCATTCAAAGAGAGAAAAGCGTGTAATTTACCATCAAGTTTTTGAATTTGTTCTAATGTTTTTGAAACAAATTCTTCTATAGTATAATTACCGTTTTTAATTTCTTCTATGTACTTTAAACCAGAAATTGCAAGATTCAATTAAATCATCTTAGGAGCTCGTATGTAGTTACCCTTGTAATTTTTTAGTGTATCAATTATTCTTTCTTCATAAGGAATGTGTTTATCTTCTCTTAGATTTTTTATTGGTAATTCTTGAACTGAGAGTTTTTCAGATTCAACATCAGCTTCATCTAAAATATCAAAGTATTCAATCATTTTTTGTACTCGATCCAGATATACAACATGATCATCCAATTCTATTCGCATCAATTTTGCAACTTCTTCAATCTTTTCTTTTAATATCAAACATTTCACCTATGGAGTTAATCTGTCTACGTCTCTAGGATAGAATGTCACATCTCTAATGTTTTCTGTCCCAGTAAGTGCCATCATAAGTCTTTCAAGCCCAATGCCACAACCGGCATGAGGGGGTACGCCATAGTCAAACGCACTTAGATGGTATTCAAATGCATCAATTTTCATTCCTTTGACCTTCATTCGTTCTTCAAGCTCTTCTCGTTTTTCAATTCTTGTACTGCCTGAGGAAATTTCTAGATCATCAAACATAAGATCAAATGATTCTGAAATTTTTGGATCTGTTTTGCTGACTTTAACATAGAATGGTTTTGGCCCTGTAGGCCAATCTATAATGAAATAAAATCCCCTTAAACCAATTTTTTGCAGATTGGTCGGATACAAATCCTCTCCCCACTCAGTTTTTGCTCCAGCTTGATTCATTTTGTCAACTAGTTCAGTGTATGTGTATCTTGGAATTTTATCGTGGGTTTCTGGTATCGTAAACTCTACATCAGGAGTGGATTGTGAAAATTTTTGTACAGTATCTACAGATCGTCTAATAATATCCTCAATACGTTCCATTACATCATTATAATCAACAAAGGCCTCTTCTAGGTCTATTGAAATTGCTTCAGCAAGATGCCTGTTCGTTCGAGAAGGCTCTGCCCTAAAAATTGGGGCAATTTCAAAAACTTTTTCAAAACTCATAGTTAGTTGTTCTTTGTACAATTGTGGACTTTGAGCTAGAAAAGCCTCTTTATTATAATAAAATATTGGAAACAGTGCCGCTCCACCTTCTGTTGCAGTGGAAATCATTTTTGGAGTATTAATTTCAGTGAATTGTTTTTCGAAAAAATAATCTCTGATTGATTTTAAAACTAGGGTTCGTGTGTTGAAAATATGTTGCAAGACTTTACGTCTGAGATCGACAGAGCGGATTTCCAATCTGGTATCAATGTTTTTAACAGTTTTTGCGTGTGGCTCAAAAGGAGAAATTTTTTCAACCTGTGAAAACACTCTCATTTCTGATGGAATGATTTCTATCCCATTTGGGGCCTTTTCAGAAGATTTTACTTTTCCTGTAATACTAACAGAAGAATGAGGTTTTAGGTGAGAGATTTTTTCAAGAATTTCATCAGGACAGGATCCTTTTTTGGCCACAACTTGCAATTCTCCATATTTATCACAAATGGTTAGAAAGGAAATGTTTCCATGCTTCCTAACACTAACAATCCATCCCATCACAGTTACATCAGAATTTTCTTTGGAAGAGTCTAGCTCCGTTGAGTAATGCGTTCTACGTAAATCTCCTAATTCAGTATCTATCATAATTTCACTTTAACTGGTTTATGTTAGTGTAATTAATTTTCTTATTAATAGAAGATCTGAAACTTTGTGATTTCAGACTCTAATATTTCAGATTTTCAGGGGCTTGGAATTTGCCCAAAGAAGATCACACAAAATGAATATGTTGTTTACCATTTCGCCCGAATTTGTATTTATTGCATAATCAGAATCTATATTACTTTGATCAGAATCTCCCCACACTGCATCTGACATTAACATTTGTTTACCCTCCTCAACAATCATTCTTCCTCTAGAACTGAGTTTTCCTATTCTGGTTTCAGTAGCTCCAAATCTTTTCATGAAGGGCAGAAATTCAACTTTTGTAATTTCGGTTAAAAGTCGTACCTGCCCGCCATTCTTTTCACAAATTTTGATTTTTTCAGGTATATCAGTATGATACATTTTAGAAAGATCCTTCAGTGTGGTTAGAATGTAAACAGTACCATTTGCATTTTCTATTAATTTTTCAATATCAGAGTAGATGTTAGCGGTTCCCTGTACGACATGAAAGGTTGGTATATTACTGGAATAGTTGATCGGAATGGTTTCTTGGATTCGTTTTATTAGGTAGTCTTTTGTGTTTCGAATTTTATTTACTTGGGTTTGTTTTAATTGTAAGACATTTTTTATGACTTCTTCTGGTTTATTAGCAACACAGAGTTTTGGTTTTGAAAATGTTGTTGATACAATTTTTAATGTAAGTAATTTATCGACTGTTCGATAAACTTTGGTACGATCAATATGAAGTTCTTTTGCTAGTGCACTTGCAGTTACTGGACCCATTCTTAACAAACTAAGATAAATATGCGAGTCTAATTCCTCAAGCTCTAAAATTTTTGAAATTTCTTGTTCCAACACGGCAATTCTTTGATTGGGTGATACCTGCCCCAGATCTAAACTTTTTTGACTGGGAGATACCTGCTCCAAAACATTACTACTCAGAACCATATTCATATCCAAACTTTCCTCGACGCCACGCTACAAAATGATTGTAAGAATATTAAAGAATAGTGTGTGTTTTTCATGACAGACATGGTTTCGACTGTATTTTATCACATAAAACAGACTACTCATTCATAAACAAACTTTTTATTGTAGAGAGTAATCGAACATATTTTAGACTTAAAATTCAATTTTTTACAAATAAATAATTTTTACATTAATGTATTGGAGAAAGATCTTTAATTATATGCTTTCAGAAAGAGAAAAAACCATAATCTTAATTGCTAACGCAATAACAGTTTATTCATTTCGTCTAGAAAGAAATGAATTGCCAAAAAATACATCAATGGTTGATTTTATTTTAAAAACAGTTCCTGAGAGTCTGAAAAAACAAGTTTCAATTGAGTTGATTGATGAAACATTTGAATTTGTTTCAAAGTCACACAATTCATAAAGTGTTAAAATCAATACCATATTGCAGTCTTGACATGCATCGCCACCTTAGGATCTCACTGTGCATTACAGGTATTGAGGGGTGCAAAAGATGAAGGTTTCAAAACAATTTTAATTTGCGAAAAAAAACGAGAAAGGCTTTATCGAAGATTTGGATTCATTGATGAATTTGTTTTAGTTGATTCATTTCTAGAGGTTTTAGATCAAAAATGTTCTTCAGCTCTAGAACAGAATAATGCGGTACTGATTCCTCATGGAACCTTAATCTCTCAAATGAGCTCAGAGCAAATAGAATCCATCAAGGCGCCAATTTTTGGGAATAGATGGATATTGCGTTGGGAATCAGATAGAAATCTAAAAGAAAAATTAATGCTAGAAGCTAAACTTGATGTTCCGCATTCTGTTTCAAAACCCAGTGACATTAATTCATTAGTAATTGTAAAAAGACGCGGAGCTGCTGGTGGAAAAGGTTACTTTTTAGCAACAAATGAAGAAGAGTATATCAAAAAACGTGAAAAGCTGATCAAGGAAAAATTGATTACAAGCGATGAAGAGCTGTACATTCAAGAGTATGCATCTGGGGTATTAGCATATTTACAATATTTTTATTCTCCAATAAAAAATGACTTGGAGTTTTTTGGTGTTGATAAACGTCATGAATCAGATGTTGAAGGGTTAGCAAGGATTCCAGCACCTCAACAAATGAAAGAGGATGGCATTACATCATTTAATGTGATAGCAAATAGCCCCTTAGTATTACGTGAATCATTGTTAGAAGAAGTTTATGATATGGGCGAAAGATTTGTTGCAGCATCAAAAAGATTGGTTAAACCTGGAATGAATGGACCGTTTTGTATTGAAGGAGTTTATGATAAAAATGCAAAATTCAAAACTTTTGAGTTTTCTGCCAGAATTGTTGCGGGAACCAACATCTTCATGGAGGGTTCCCCATATTCTGTGCTCATACATGATGAACCCATGAGTATGGGAAGAAGGATTGCAAGGGAGTTGAATGATGCCATGAATGCAAACCAGTTAGATAAAATAGTTACCTAAATTTTGTATTTTTTATTTTTGTCATTATCATAACTAAACAAGTTGTAAAAACTAGAGCAGAAAATGCACCAATTGGAAATTCAGGTATTACATATGTACCTATAATCTCAATTTCTTGTGTTCCGTCTGGAATAAAAAACATCAAAACTGAATTGTTTTCGTTTATTATTATATCATAATCAATCTCATAACCATCAACAAGTACAGCAAATTCGTTATTCTCTGAACTAATCATTTTGTTAGGAAGATCTATTGAAAATAAGGAATCTTTTGTGTTTTCTATTCCAATTAGTAAGGAGTTGAGTTCTTGATCTAAAGCCATTGCAATAACAGTGCCAGTCAGGTCATATTGTAATTCAAAGGAATTCTCATCGATAGTTAATTGATAGGCAGATTTTTCGCCATATGCTACTCCAAAGTTTAGAGCCAATGCAAAAAAAAGGAAAAAAATCAGATATCCATTCATTAATGTTTTTTTTAAAAAAAGAGGTATTAGAATTTTGGTGGGTTTCCACTCCAGCCTGTAGGTGGATTGTTGTGCATTTTGAACAGCATTTGGCTTAACAAATGTCATGTATTAGCTGGTATAGACATGACCAATACCATAAACAAAGAAAGACGTACAAGAAAACATAGAGCAGTAGCACCAGTCATTGCGACACTTCTGATGGTGGCAATTGCAGTTGTGGGAGGCACAATAATCTTTGTCTTTGCTCAAGGATTCTTTAGCTCATCACAAATTAGCGGTACACCAACTATAGAACTGATCAAGATTGTGGGATATGATGCACGTGATGTTTCGATATTGCAAACCCATGACGGCGGTCCAATGCTCCTAGCAGCATCAGGCGGAGACGCTGATAGCTTAAATGAGAAACATGAAAGAATTGCCATCTATCTCAAAAATGACAGTGTTCAAAAGATGCTGATCAGTGAATTGAGATTTGGTGGAACAGTCTATACCTATGCCAACACAGCGACACTCGATGCCCAAGGTGAGCTAAGTAGCATTCCAGGTGGAGAATACGATGTTTGGTTATCCGAAGATGGTATAATTGACCTAATGTTGACAGAAGGTGCAGCAGAGTTTCAACCAGGTCAAACAGCTACAATCATACTGGCACTTGATACTGATTTCAAGTCTGGACGTGATACGCAATTCAAGTTGACTACAACCAATGGTGCTGTATTTGTGGGAACAATAGTGCTTGCACAACAGTCAGGATAAACCCACTTACTTTTTTTTTTTGGGGGCAAAAAAATTGAAAAACAAATCGATAACAACCTTATTTCTAACATTGATATTAATTTCAGGTTATATTTCAGCTGCAGCAGCACAATCCTCAATTCTTTCCCTAGAAAATTTAAATGTGGAACTTCGGTTAGTTCCATCTCATGTAGCTGGTGAAGGGACATATTCCATAGGCTATGTAAATCTTGTAAACAAAAATGGAATTCTAGTAAAACCAAATGAAGTCGTCACAATTGAATTAAAATCTGAAAATCCTTCAATCGCGGCAGTTCCGCCTGATGTTACAATAACAGCTAATAACAACTATGCTATGTTTGAAGTTCATGTTGAAGATTCTAAAGGTGAAACTACAATCTCTGCCAGCATTAATGGCCAAACAGTTTTTCAAAATTTTATTGTTGGGGATATCATTAACGAAATTCCCAATGATGTCGAACTTGTGATTCACATACCATCGAATGAAATGCATGTAGAGTCAGAAATGCCGTTCTCAATTTTCATACAGACCATCGCTGGAAAAACCATACTGGCGCCTTATGATATAGAGGTGAATTTAGATTTTGAAGAATCCCTTATGCGAGTGAGCGCAGAGCGATTGGTGATTGAAAAGGGGACATATTACGCATGGGGGATTATAACAACAAACGAGGAAGTTGGAACAGCTTTCATAAGGGCTACTCAAAATGAATTCAACATTCATTCTGCAAAAAACATTAAGATTTCTTCATCACTTCCTACTGGATTAAAGGTAAACGTGTTTCCCAAAATTGTGGCAAGTGAACTTGATAGGAACATAGATGTAATTGTAAGTCTTGTTGATTCTGAAGGCTTGCCCACCCTTGCACAAGAGGATGTCAAGCTTGAATTCTTTTCAGACAATGCCTACGTTGGTGAAAAGATTGACGACACAATGGATGAATCGGCAAGTAATGGAATTATCAAAAAAGGTGATTTCAGTTATCACTTTAGACAAAAACTATCTCTAAACAACGTGAGCCCAGAGATTATTATCGGTGCCAGCACTGAAGGATTGGGAATTGCTTTTGATTGTTTTATGACCCGCCAGGCCTTCACCTCCGATAACCCGATAGCGGGAAACAAAACGATGCATGTTTTCACACTAGATAGTATTCCAAGCAATACCAATACCGTTGGAATTTACCAGATTGGTACATTATTAGAAATTGAAGAATCAACAGAAACAGATGATGATGAAAATGATTGTGTTGACCTTGAAATGTTTGATAAAGATTCTTCAGACACGGATAGAAGTGTTGAGTTTCATCCTGTTATTTCAAACGAAAATCTTGTTTCAGAAGGAAACTATCAAAAAATAAATCTAATCTCAAGTGACAGTCTTTTGTTAAGCATACAAAAAGTAGGAAATATTGATTCTGGGTATTCATATGGAACCGCAGAAATTCATAGTGGAAAAGAGGCAGGAACAGCTACTTTATCAGCTACCATTAAGGGAATGGGGTCTGCAACATCACCTACTGAAATTGTTAACACCTTAAAACATGATAAAACAATGATTTTTTCACCAGGCGGTTCTGAAAGCATTCTGTTTGATAAGGATGGAAATTTTGACTTGTTTATTATATCACTTGATGGTAAAGAAAGACCGACTTTTGTCGAAAATGAAGCAAAATACCTTTTGTATCCTGTAAATGAGTTAGTAGAGATTGAAAAAAATAGAACTTTTACTCATGCAAAATTTCATAGTAATTCGTTTGGTGCAGTAAATGATGATGTTGTGTTAATTGAGGCATTGCCGGTAGGAGTTTCAGCAGACGATGATCTAAAGGCTCAGGCATCCTTTGAAAAAATATCATCATCGATAGTGAAGGTAACTCTTCCATTCAATGAAATGGATACAAATAGTGATTTGCCATATAATGGAATTATTCAACTTATTGATTTTACAGGAAATCCAATTCAAGCATCTAGCGATTTGAAGGTAAAACTCAATTCTACAAATTCTGAACTTGTCAAAATTCCTAGATTTATCACCATCAGTGAGGGAACCACGTATGGAATTTTTGAGATTTTTACAAATGGTAGAATTGGTAAAGCAGAAATTTCAGCAAATGCAAATGGAGTTTTAGGTTCTATGGATGGTTTTTTTGTAAAGTCGTTTTTGACAAAATTAAAAATCAGTACAGGAAGCATAAAGGAGCCTATTCAGCCTGGTGAACCAATAGAATTAAAATTGTATATTGATGATCAAAATCTTGAATCTGTAGAAGGAGCTACAATAAAAATAACAAGTGATTCTAATACAATAATAACTCCAGCAAACATAAAGACTGAAAAGGATGGTAGTGCGAGAATCTTCTTTACTGCATCTCCAGAATTTCCATCAATTTCACTTGATGTGTTTGCCTCCGCTGAAGGATATGTTGATGAGCAAAAAACATTCCAAATTTCTGTAAATACGGATGCGGATAGCTTAGATTCACTTGTATTGGGATTTCCTGAATGGATTGTGTATCTTGCGGTTGCAGCGATTTTAGTAATAGGGGTCATAATGTTCATATTTCTCAAAAAACCAAAGCAAGTAGAAGATGATGAATACGAAGAGATTTACGAAAACGAAGATATTTGATTATAATCATTAAACAAACCAGTCATTTTTACAATCCTACAATTATAGTATAAGTAGAATTCAGATAATGTTCTTATCAATCCAATAAACCTGCTACTAGTACTAAGATTGTAGTTAAAACAGCAAAGTACATGGCAGATTTTGTTTAGTTTAACAAATTCTTGATTAATTTTATTTACAAATTATTTTTCAAATTTTCAAACAAATAAACTATATCATGAACAAGAACCGTTTGGAACTACTTGTAAAATTATTTCAGCCAAAGGACCTATTGCAAAGTCATTTTCAGTTGGATGAATTGCCTTTCCAGATGCTAAAATGTACATAACAAACATCTGAGTGTTTTCTACACAAGGCGGAGTAGCTGTGAAGGTTATTGATTTTCCTCCAGATTGAATTTGAAACTTTGTCTCGCCCACAATTTGTGTTTGAGTGAGAACTGTTTGCTTGGTAATATCAAAGTCAGCATCTGGTGTATAGCTAACGTTACTCCAATCTTTTGGCACATTTATTATCAACTTTGCACCCAGGGCAATTTTATAAGATGACTCAGAATCAAAATCAGTTAAAGTCGCGTGGAATATTTGTGGAGTGCCAGCTAAAATTCCTAATTTAGTTGAATAAATATCTGTAATAAGAGTTGAATCGGGAACGGTTGAAAGATAGACATTCACAAGTGCATTTCCCTTGTTATCCATTGATGTACCATATCCAGTTTTTCCAAATGCACCCAGGGTGGTGAACACATCGGCTTGAATGAGCACGGTTTCTAGATCATCAAAATTGCCAGCTAAAAATCCTGGATTTGTTTTTGCTAAAAATGGAAATACTGAATATGGAGGAATTTTTAGTGGATTATCGATGTCTTTCCACATGAGTTGATTTTGAGCAGGGCATGTCCAAGAGTTTGGTGTAGGTGAGACAGTTATAGGATTACAAAAATCCTCATCAAATATTTTATCCTGTTTTTGAGGCCTGGTAGTAATAGCGCTAATTGTTACCTTGCTGACATTCATGTTTATCGGAGTTGGGTTAACAACATTTACTCCCCACAATGCCATGTCATCATCTACACCAAATGGAGAAGGAGTTATCATGAAAATTTCTGGACGTGATAGCAGATCTTGGTTAAGGACAATTAGTTCACCTTCTAAACTATCTTTCATACGTACAGAGTCAGAACCGGTATTACTTTGTATTGTTAAACTGCTTAATGTCCCTGTTGCATAATTAGAAAAATCAACTTTAGTTCCTACAATTCCCCCAAGAGTATAATGCCAAGTGAAAAATGCGGATTGCGAAGGATTCAGATCAACAGACGATGTTGAAATCTCGGTAAAAGAGATAACAGCACTTAGAGGAGTTATTGTTAAAGGTAAAAATGGAGCAACATTTTCAACTGTGGATGTTCCTGCATTAGTTACATGCATTGCAATGGTTACATTTTCACCTATAGGCACGTTAGGAGGAATAGCGTATAATTCGACACGTAGATTGTTATTACCATTTACAACATCTAACTCGGCTGTTCGAATCGTTCCCAGAGTTGAAATTACTTTGATGTCATACAATTCGGGTGTCAAGTAAAGCGGAGTATTTTCAAGAATTTTTCCCTCATTCCCTGATGGAATAAATGCGTCCTGATAACTTGGTTCATATTTTGCCGCAGGTTGATTTATGTCCGTCTTGTTTACAAGCCACACGTTTGCAATTTCTATTGAGTGTTGCCCTTGGTTCTTTACCTGTATGTGGAGCCTATTGTTGTCAGCAGGATCAGATGTAGCAGAAAAAATAAATTTTTCGTGAATTTTTTTAATCTCCATATCAGCAATAATTTGCTGAGTATCTATCATAAGAGATTGATTTTCTAGTGCAAAAAAGTAAACGGTGAAACCAGAAGTCATTAAAACTAGGAAGAATAAACCTCCTACGACGGATGAAATTCCTCTTTTTTTGTCTTTGTTACTTGCAAAAATGAAGAATCTCACTTTGTTTCACCCGTAGAGATTATGTACTTTACCGGCTGAGGGGAGCCCAGATTTAATAGAACTCGAATAGGTTCTCCTAAAGCAATATCCGGCTGGATGTTACTATTTAGTTTGATTACTAGACGCACCTCTTCATCACCATTCAAATTTGCTGAAGTTCTCTGAACGATTGGCAGATCATTAGTTATTGGAATGACGCTAAATTTACCAGCAAGCGGATAATTTCCAGTCGAGTCATCAATGCTCGCATCAAAAGGTTTTCCTCCTGTTTGAGTATCCCATGTGTGTGAAATTCCATTTACTTGAATACCATGTATGGTGAGGTGGTTTACATTCTTGTTTCGTACCTGTATAACTATAAAATCAGTGCCTTCACCAGCTGCGCTTGTGGGGATATTATCTGAAAAAGCTTTGCAACGATCTGTGCACAATTCTTCATCAAATTTGTTGTTAAGGGTGGGAATTACAGACAGGGTACTGCCATCTCTTGTATCATAAGCTGTTAGGATTACTGAGCTTGCAGCGGCATTTGATTTTGTAGTTTGAGATATAGAAGGGATGGAAGAACTTTTAACTATATCAGATACAAATAACGCTCCTACTACTGTAATGGCAAGAATAAGTAGTGCTGAAATAACTACAGAAACTCCACGTTTTTTTGCTTTAACATTTTTCATGTATTAAACGGCCTTGCTATGGTATCAAAGAAGTTTCCTCTAATTGTCGTAAGTGAAATCTTGTAGTCACCATCCTTATAATTTAGATCATTCCATTGCCCAGTGAAAGCTAGATTGGCATTAACAATGATATCTTTATCATCTTTTAGTGGTAAGGAAAAAGAAAGACCATCTTCATAAACTAAAAGATCCTGAGTATTAATCTTAACAATAGTCAGCCTATCGATGGAAGATTCTATTAAACTAATGTTCCTTACAGATATTATTACTTGATTTCCGCTAGGTTCAAACCTAATGTGTTCAAATATAATGTCTTCTTGTATAGTATTTATTCCCTGGTCTCTGGATACTGATAAAAATCTTTGAAAGTCAGCTACCTCATAAAGTCCCTGATTTAAAATAACGGCTCCAATTGGCACTACGATTGCAAGCATAAATAAACTTCCTACAATTTGACTGATTGCTCTTCTACGGGAAAGCCAGCCTTTACTATTAGACATAAAGTGCAAAGGATTACATCTCCTCAGCTTTACTTTCACCAAATGAAGATTTCAAATTCTTTAATTGTTTTTTAGTTTCTTCAATTTTCTTTAAGATTCCCTCTCGCTTTTCTGCTTCTTTTCTTTCTTCCTCTAGCTTTTCTGCTTTCCTTCTTTCTTCCTCTAGCTTTTCTGCTTTCCTTCTTTCTTCCTCTAGCTTTTCTGCTTTTCTTAGTTCTTCCTCTAGCTTTTCTGCTTTCCTTCGTTCTTCCTCTAGCTTTTCTGCTTTCCTTCTTTCTTCCTCTAGCTTTTCTGCTTTCCTTCTGTCTTCCTCTAGCTTTTCTGCTTTCCTTCTGTCTTCCTCTAGCTTTTCTGCTTTCCTTCTTTCTTCCTCTAGCTTTTCTGCTTTCCTTCTTTCTTCCTCCAGCGTTTTTGCTGTCTTTATTTCATCAGTTAGAATTTGAGAAAATGGTAACGAGACATCTTCCAGTTTCTGAGAATCAATTACTGAGATGTTATACTTTGATGCGATTGATTTTGCTTTATCAGATAAAGTGCCAATAATTATTGTTTTTGTTGGAGTGCAATCAAGTACTTGAATGATTTTAGCATTAATTTCAGACTCGTTGATTTCCTTTTCTGATTTGAAAATAAAAGTGAAAATGGTGCTGTTATTACTATTACTGGCAAACAAATCAATATTATGATAATGACCACTTTTTCCTTTTTGGGAGAAATTTTCTTCTGAATTAAATCCATGTTGGGTTAACAAATCTCTGAAATTTGAAATCACAGATGAATCAAAATCGGAATTAAATTCAGCATGTTTTAGTTTATAACATGGAATCGATATGATTTGCCCCATATTTATTTCAAAATCATGATTAAATTTTCTGCAGTGTAGTTTTATTGCAACGTCATCGAATTTTTCTTTACAGCCTTGGCAAGTGTACCACATCGCAGGAATTCTTAATTCCTTTTTGCTGTCTTTGATCACTTTTTTACATGATGGGCATTTAGAAATGATTCCCCCTTCAGAGAACTCAAAATTCTTTTTTTCTGAAATGTAACCACAAATTTTGTGTTCAAAAAGATGTAGTTTTTCAGTATCCATAGAATTACATCTAGGACAATACAATCTCGCATTAACATCGAAGGAATCTGGGTGTTGTGGGCAAACCACTAATCGTTCATACACGGATTTTTCAAGAATATTCGTGGACGATGATGCCAAGTTTTCTAAAAAATCCACACTTGATTCACGTTCACCAATTTCTTCTAGTATCGGATATGTGATTTGGCCCGTCATCAAGTCAACTTTTGGACAAACTAATTTTTCCTCACTATTTCTTATTTTTTTGACTAATAATGCAGCTTTATCGTCATTAATTGAATCATTTTTTTGTTTCACAACTAGATCTGTATTCAGAAAACCAGAATCAGAAGATTGTTTTTGTGGTACTTCAGTTTTTACATTTTTTTTAAAAAACCAACTAAATCCCTGCTGTTTTTTACCATTTAAAGAATTTTCACTAATATCCTCTATCTGGCTATCTCTACTCTCCAATTTTGGATTATTCCTTTTGAACACGAATGTTTACACTCCATCATCATGATTCACGTCAAACTGATGTGATACTCATAACCTAGTTTCTTAAATTGCTTAATGTAAGAGGGCTGTTGTTCATTTGAGCAAACAATCGTTTAAGACAGATTCTTGATATAATTTACCAAATTGCGATTAAATATATTTAAAGCTAAGTCCGACCAAAAATTAACAGACTCGATCTCATCATCGTTACTATATGAAAAGCTGGAACCCGAAAAACCTACTGAACTAGTACACCAAAAAAAATTGGGTGAAATGATTCCTATAGAATTTGACGAAGTAGCCCCCAAATTTCTAACTATATCTAAATTAGATTTTAGCGGTACTGAAATCCATTGTGGGATTATAAAAGATCCAACATCGATAGGAGGCCTCCGTTATGTAGTAATCCAACCACGTCTTAGTATTCAAGACAAAAAGAATTTTGATATCATAAAAAAGTTGTTAA
>JADFLH010000057.1 GCA_022564515.1 Nitrososphaerota archaeon | reverse complement strand
CGACATTGCATGAATTAGTCCAATTTTGTCATATGTGCAAAGGCCCTTTAGCTTGATTTCAAACTGCTCCATGTTGTTTATGTCAATGTAGAGGTTTTTTCCATCATGGATTATGTAATCCTCAAAATTGATGTTTGCTTTGTCGCAAAGCTCGGACATCGTGTTTTTAGAGGCACCCCACGCGCAGATAGAGTCATGCTTTTCTTCGGTCATTCTTTCGAAACCGACGACCTCGTGATCGTCTTTTAATCTAGATAGCAAGTATCCGCCAGCAACACCCACTCCCGCAATAGCTATTTTCATTTTGATGTTTGTCTAGAATCGCCCAATAAATAGAATGTTTCAGAATGGAATGACGTTTTATCTTTGAAAATTTGTTATAATGGCTTGAAGTAAACTAATTAAGATGATTTTCATCGCTCTCATAAAATTTAGGAAAAAGGCGAAGGATGTGGCAGAATTTGGGAAAAAACTCATGCAGAATCTGCCAGAAGGTGTAAAGATGCTGGATAGTTACTGGACACTTGGTCGATATGATGCTGTTTGGGTATATGAAGCTCCAAACGAAAAAGTCGCTGTTCAACTAGGAATTGATGCAGGAGAATTAATGAAAACTGAAACTCTTGTGGGCATTTCAAGGGACGAAGCTTTGAAGCTTTTGAAGTGATAACGGAGGATTCAGCTAGTAACCATTGACTTGCAAAATCAATCACAACAACAGCAACAAAACCTTTAGACAATGTCAAATGTCTCAAAAATGCTTCATGATACCACCATGAATATTATCCGCAAAATAGGATAACCCTATTTTTTCTTTTTTTTAATGGACATTTTATCTTTGAAATTCTTAATTCCTAGCTTTGTTTTAATTTTTTTTTTTAAAGTCTTGGAATAACT
This sequence comes from Nitrososphaerota archaeon, assembly GCA_022564515.1. Classification (GTDB taxonomy): domain Archaea; phylum Thermoproteota; class Nitrososphaeria; order Nitrososphaerales; family Nitrosopumilaceae; genus DRGT01. The sequence continues at coordinate 6,450 of JADFLH010000057.1, read as the reverse complement.
TTTGATCTTGCAGTAACTGCAATAATACTAATTATTGCAATGCCTAAAATCATACCAGCAATTGTACCAAATTCTGGAACCACCTGTGCTGTTTCATATTCTCCTATAGGACCTGTTAATGGTTCATTTGTTCCAAAGCCAAGGAATTCTACTTCAACATCAACAGGATCAGCACTAGATGCTATTTGAGGTAATGGCATTGTTTGATGCATCATTTCGCCATCTTGATCATATACTCCCTGCTCGTCAAGAATTACTACACCTTTTTGTGTTACCTTGATGTTATAGTTTACATCTTGGTAATTATTTCCTTGTGGATCTTCAAATTTGACCTCGATAGACATTATTTCTCCAGCTCCTACAGGATATGTTTCAATGTCAATCATTGGAGATAGCCCCAAGCGTTCCGCAGTCTCTTCTGCGGAAACTTTTGGAAGTGGGGTAGGAGGAGTATGACGTGTTGAAGATGAATACTGTCCAGTTGGTTCATCTTCAGAACAAAGTCTGTCGCCACAAACTATTCCTGCATTTTTAGAACCAAATGATTTTGAGGCTTTTGGACCCACAGCTGTAGCACCTTCTGCTTCTTGAATTAAATCAAAAAATGATATAGAAGATGCAAGAGCAATTGAGAGAATTAAAGGAATTAAAAAGAAAATACTAAAACTCTTAAATTTTGATTGTTTTAGTCCCATACGCCAATCTCCATTATTTTCGGGAATTATATATTTATGATGATGGGGTTGATATTGTTTGGTAAAATCAAAAAAGATCTCTACATTTGATGGTGCAAAATTTTGGAAGAATGCATACGCACATGAGAGAGGAAATCTACTAAAACGAATGCAGGTACCAGATGACCAAATCAAAATATTGGCAAACAAGCAGTACTATGAGTTACCAGCGCCACTTCGATACGAGATTGAAACTAATCAAAGACAAGATAATTCTTAATTATTTACAGTTCGTATCAAATCAATTCTGAAAATTCTTAATTCTTGGTATATTGTGAATCTATTATGTCAGATAAACCATTCCAGTTTCAATCTTCTACCGCTTTCCACTTTTTGCAACAAAAATAATACATTGTTCCTCTTGGTTCTTTGCCCTCTTCAAAATATGATCCTACTCCTTGTAATCTCATTGGTTTGCCGCATTCATCACAAATTGTTTCCTTTTCTTTGATTTCCTCTATTGATGTCATGCCCACTCCCTCAAAGCATGGTCACTGATCTTCTTATTCATATTATCTAATAACTTGGCACATTCTGGACATTTTTGTATGTGCTTCGCTAGGATAGCTCCTTCCTGAATGCTAGTATCAAGTGCATCCATTCCTATTCTTTGAGCAAAGTCTCTTACTCTATCTTCATTCATTTTGTTTCACCCATTTATCATAAATTGAACAATCAAATTTTGTTACTAATTTCTTACCTCTTAAAAAAGAAAGTTGTTGGTTATAGTGATAGAAAAGGGATTGTTCCCAACCAAACAAATTTTCTATTTGAATGGTATTGATCAATAAAGTCATTCAGTGCTGGTGCAATTCTTGCCAAATCCGCATTACTTGAATTGTTTTCAAGTGAGCTTACTAAAACGCACAGTTTTTTTTCGTGTAGCATTGTTGACATTAATTTTGATTAGCTGTTTTCTACTAATTAAGCTTACTACACATTCTGAGATTTTATTCTAATTCTATAGAAGGAGAATGTAATTAGTGTCAGCTAATTAGGTGAATCTAATTTCTGTAATGCCACAAATGTTTTGAAACCTATAGACCTGTATGAAAAATATTTGGAATGAACTAGTTTAATCTTTGAAAATTCTTAATTCTTAGACTTGAGACAAAAATTTACTCTCAAAAATTAGGTAATTTCTTAAATATACATACAAACTGTATTATGAAAAAAATGCAATAAACATGCGCCAATGTTATCCAAAGTTAGTGGAGAAAAACCGCCAATTGGAGTTAGATTAATCGGTATTGTTCACATCTCTTTTGGCATACTGTTCATAGGTTTTGCAACAATAGCTGTATCTGCTTGTATAATTGGAATTTTGACCCTTATGGGCGGCTTGGTGCTCGATTCTGTTTTCCTCGTTTCTAGCTTACCTGGTGTGAGTGGATTACTTGGTAGTTCTACCACTGTGTACATGGAAACTAGTGGAGGTTCAGATACTTTATTGAGATTTTTTGTAATTAATGCAGGACTTTTCATTGTAGGATCAATTTATGTTGAAATTGGAAATGCACTGTTTAAAGGAACTGGATGGGCTAGAGTTGCCACACTTTTCTTTATGAGTGTAAAATTGGTAGTTGGTGGAATTATTGCAATTGAGGCGCCATATCTTCTTGTGTTTATTGTTATTGATCTTTTTATGCTTGATTACTTTCGTAAACCAAAAGTTAAAGAATACTTTGCAGGTTCTCCAATTGAAAATTCTTTTAAAAAATTCGTTGAGCGTATCAAAAATAATGGAGTTGAGGATATTACCGTCACAGATGATGGGCGTTCGCCTTTTTGTCGATAATCAAAAAACTTGTTTGGATTCAAATTTCTATAGGACACTAAATTAAACCAAAAATAATCTGTCTCAACTAAATTGATGTTTTAAAAAATACAATGGTTTTTATACATTTAGATTTAGTTCAAAATCATGTCGGAAGAAAGAAAAATGTACCCAATCAAATGTGCTGATTGTGGTAAAGACGCTGAGGTGCCTTTTGAACCAAAAACAGGCAGGCCAGTGTATTGCAGAGAATGTTTACCAAAACATCGCTCTGGCGGAAGATTTTAGGCTAAATTTGTTTAAAGTAATTTAATTCAATTAGCTTATTCTCATTTTTTATTCAAATTAACATTTGATACGAACTGTAAATCGATAGTTTTAATGAAATGTTAATTAACATACTGAATTTTTCATCGATTCTTTACGACTCTCAATCACTTTCTTCATTTTTCGGTTCCAAAAATTCGTTGATTCTTTTGCATAATCAATTTTTTCACCCTTTTCATCTCATGACTAAATCAAAACAAAATTGCATATATTCCCCATCAATGTTTACAGGAAAATGAAATTTTGTGGTTAATTGAGTGCTCATTATCCTTTTTCCATTCTTGTCATCAGAATAGGCACAAACAGTATTTCTTCCAAACATATTGGTATTATGTATGGTAATCCAATAAGGACTGTGGAATTTTTTATTCAAAATTAGATCCAAAAAGGAAAAATACAAATTTACATTTGATACGAATTGAAAATTCTTAATTATTAGATACTAAAGTGTCATAACATCATCATGTCTTTTCAGCAAAAAATCAATAAATTCATTTATTCAAAACCATGGACTGCTCTTTTAATTATAGTCGGTATCTGGAATATAGCACTAATAAGAAATCCTGAAACAGAGCCTATTTGGTTTGTTTTAGGATTGGGTTTACTGATTTTGGGCGGTTATGGAATTTACAAACAAATTAAACTTTCAAAGAGTAAGAAAAAAAGTTCTATGGATTATCTGAATGAGAGATATGCAAAGGGAGAAATCACAAAAGAAGAATATGATAAAATTAAAGATACTTTAAAAAAATCCGAAAATTCTTAATTCTTAGTTTACAATTCGTATCATATGTAAATCAACTTAGGCTCGCTTCAGCGAAATATACCCCGAATAATTTACAGTATACTACAGCTGTGTTGTACACTTCTAAATCAATATCGGCAGGTAACTCATAATTCTGATTTCCAGTACTACCCTTCAACTTTTCTAAAAGAATTCCCTTATGTACAGCTCCATCTTGTGCAATGTATACAAAAAGGTCTGGTCCGTTTGTGACTCTAAAGTCCTCGAATCTAAGAAAAGATTTTTCGCCTGCAGAAATGATTTTTGCTGTTCCTTGGCCTTGGTGACCCGCCAATCCCACAAATTCTCCCATTTTCAATGTAGTAGATTGGTCACCCATTTCACCCATACCCTCAGATACTGATGTAGAAGTTTTAGCTGCCTCTGACATAGTCTCTTTGAATTCCGTCATAGATTTCATGTCATTCATCATTTTTTCTTCCATTGAATTCGTCATAGATGTAACCATTTTGTCATGTTGTGTATCCTGATCTGCTGCCCATCCAATCTCAATCATTCGATCGACACTAGAAGATTTTACGCAAGCAGGAGTCCAATTCGCTTGTTTGAGAACAAGTTCTAAACTAGTCCTGCATTGTATATCGTGGAGGTAAACTCCAAACTCCATTTGTTTTTTAGGTGAAACTACAAGATCTTTTTTCATCATGATTTCTTTGTCCTTCATAGCAGCCTCATCCATTTCCTCTGAGTAATCTTGCTGAGATGATGACAATCCTTTTGGTATGATTATTGGGACGCCACCAACATATGTGTAAGAAGACGGATTGGTAATACCCCTTGGCCTTTCAGTTATCACAAGTAACTCGTACATGTATGCATCCACAAAATTTTTGAAGAATCCTTTTTGCATTCTCTCATCGAGTTTTCCAATGCCTAGCTTCTCACCAGTATCTGCATCAACTAGCCAACCTTCATAGATTTTACCATGTAATGGTTCGGCAAACAAGTTAACAAATATTCTTAATAGGTCGTCTCTTACATCTATCTGATATTTACCGACTGGGTCGCTACCATATGGCTTATCTCCGCTAGGGGCAGTCAAAAATCCGTTTTCGAAGAAATAATCTTGTTTAAAGACTGAAGCATCTGCTTGATTGAATGATATTGACAGAGGTAATAACAGTCCAATTGCTACTCCGATAACAGCTCCATATGCTATGGATGCTTTTACCATAGTACAACAATCACTTTATCATCAATAAAACCATTTTACTAAATCTTCGTTAACAGTTCGTATCAAATCAATCCTGAAAATTCTTAATTCGTAGTTTACTGTGAATCTATTGTGTCAGATAAACCACCTGCTGCTTGGTATCTAGCTCCCATTTTCATGGGAATTATTGGTAGTGCAATAATGTGGTACGTACTAAAAGATAAAGACCATCCTGATTCTCCAAAGATGATTAGAAAAGGATGGGTTATTGGAATTGTATTTTCATTGATATGCATTGCATTGATACTTTTTGCATTGATGCCTATGGCGATCATGGGTGTTGACCAACAGATGGGAGATGATATGCAAGTGACTCCAGAGGCAGTTCCACGAGTGATAACAGAACCTATTCAACAAAGGGTTCCCGCACCAGGTTTTGAAGATGTTCCTGAAATGATTGTTGAATCAGATTGTGACCCATCATATCCTGATGTGTGTATTCCTCCTTATCCGCCAGACTTGGATTGTGGTGATATTTCATATCGCAACTTTTACGTCTCGCGAGCAGACCCACATGGGTTTGATAGAGATAACGATGGGATAGGTTGCGAATCTGGTTCTCCTCAATCTTCTATCTCTGTTCCGTCTATAACAGAAGAAATCAGCTGTGATCCATCATATCCTACTGTATGTATACCACCTTATCCGCCAGACTTGGATTGATAATTGACCGAGTTTTAAGTCACGCTGCTTCAAAAGCTGGTGTTAGTACTTCTAGAATGAAAGATGCAGTTGCATGGTGGGCAAATAATAGTATGGGAATAAATCAAAACCAATTTGATTCTTTGATTGGACCACAAAGTCTGAATCTTAAATTTCAAACACCTGATCAAGTATTACCTACAATACTTTCTAACATTGGTCCCTCTGGCGGAATCCCAAAAGAAGTCTATACAATGTTAATTGCTTACAAAATACGTAATCATGGTGGCCACAATCTGGATCAACAACAAATTCTTACATCAAGATATGATGAAATTTTAAACAGGCTTTTTAACGCATTATTTTTAGCTGTACAAAGTTTGTAGTTCCAATTAAAAAAATCAGTATAAACTGATTTAGATAAAATTAATTCCCAAAATGGGGCGGCCCTCAATGGATTCGAACCAATACTTTGTTTACTCTATCAAAATAGCAGGTTTGAAAGGACGAGCATGTCTAGCTTTTCCTTTAGGATCATAAATCCCTGAATCTGATTCTGAAAACACCTGCACATATACACCAAAATCAGCTTTTACCAAGCTAATCAACTCATTTGCAATCAATGATTTTTCATCAAACTGTACAGTCTCTAGCCTTGTTTTTCTAATCTCAACTGGTTCTGATAAAATATCCTTGATTGTCTTTACAACAAAGTCCGGATTCTTTTTAATATCAGCTGTTTCTGGATTTGCAATCAAATCTTTCATTATAACACCCATGTTTGTCTGCCCTGCCATCACCTTTTCTAATATACTATGATATGCCTTTGATTTGAAAGCATCAGCTGTGTATATTATAATTTTCTTTGGTTTCATTTGTGTAACTTTGAGAATGTTTGAAATATCATCTATGGTTGACTTTAACAATTCCTCAGACTGTATAGCATTAGGAT
>JADFLH010000022.1 GCA_022564515.1 Nitrososphaerota archaeon | reverse complement strand
TTAGTTCTCCCGCAGGGCCTTATCATTTTAGTTTAGAACTCTTACAATTGTTATATGAAAATAAATTCAAAACGGGCCTTCGAGGGGAATCGAACTCCTGTCCGGGGATCCACAGTCCCCTATACTACCATTGTACTACGAAGGCCACGAAAAACAACTGTATTTTTTCTAGTATTAACTTTTGATTTTTAGAAACAGCAAGTTGTTTGATAATTTGTCTTCATGTTTATTATCAAGCAATAGAATTTTTCGTTATGAAAGGTGCTGGATGGTGGATTGCGATGATAATAACAGCAGCGATTACTGCCTATGGAGCCTATTATTTCCTGCCATGGATGTAATTAACGATATTTTCTCGTCTGCTTTTCACATTTATTAATTCATAATTTGTCTGCCTGAGGCAGATAATCAGCTTTAAATTTGCAGTGTCAGCAAAATTTTCGACTTGAAGAGAGAATTCATCACAAAGAGACTTCATCATGCAAAGAAACCCCTAGAGGAAACTTTAGAAAAAAAGATTACATCTATTGAAGGAAAAGAATTTTCATGGATTGACCTTCAAAATCCAGATAGAAGTGATGTCGAGAAACTCGCTGAAAGATTCCACTTCAATGAGTTGAACATTGAAGACTGTATGACAAAGTTTGAATTACCAAAGTTAGACAAATATGATGACCAGATATTCTTCATACTGCATTTTCCTCCTTTGACTTCAAAGAAGGTTTTGTCAAAATACAGTCAAATCTCTATATTTGTGGGAACTGACTTTCTCGTCACAGTACATCACGGAGATCTTAAACCACTAGTTGATTTAGTTGAAAATTGTGCATCTGGCACTGATCAAGAAAGGAGACATCGTTTAATGGATAGATTCCCAGGAGTTTTACTTCATGAAATAATTGATCTTCTAGTAGATGATTTAATGCACACTATGCGAAGAATTATCGCAAATCTTGACGATATAGAAGATAGTGTATTTGATGAAACAAAATCAGCTGCAAGAAGCATCTCTCATTTACGTAGGGAAATTAACATGCTTAGAAGAATAGTTCATGCTTTGAAGAGAATAGTATTGGAAATTAATAAAAATGTTGAAAAATTTTCGAAAACAGGAGGCGTGGAACTCACTTTGTATTTTGACGACGTGCTTGATCATGTTGAAAAGATATTGGATTCTCTTGAAGAATCTCAAGAAACAATGGAAATCTACAAGGATACAGATTTCATGCTAAGTACAGAAAAAACAAACAAGGTTTTAGCAATTCTAACAATCATATTTGCACTAGCAATACCTGCTACAGTTATTGGAACCTTTTATGGAATGAATATTAATTTGCCTGGCGGTTTAGAAGACGAAGTAATGTCATGGGGGCCTTACACAACTTTGATTGTTATAATTTTGGCATCAGCAGTACCTGCGAGTTTGATGTTTTGGTATTTCAGAAAATTAGGGTGGATGAGTTAGAGTAAATTCCTTTCTAATATGGGGTACCCTTTTCTCTTTGTTTTTTAAAAGCCTCGATATACCATTCGAATTCGTCTAAAAATCTTCCCACCCTTTTCTCATAGTTCTTATCTAACAGCTTTCCTTCATCATCAAAGACAGTTTGTATTCTTGATATTGAAAACATGGAAGAAATTGATGGTGCACCAAGTTCAGCAAAAATCTGTCGAAGGTGATTTCCAGCCAAATTTCCTCCAAAACCCCCAATGGAATAAGAAACAATGGCAGATGGTTTGAAAAAGTATTCTTCAAGAAAATAATCCAAAGTGTTTACCATTGCTGGAGATGGACTGTGATTATACTCTGGGGTTACAGGAAGGTATCCATCTGCATTTTTTATTACTGATTGAAGATCCTTAAGTGTCTGCGAGGGATCATCCATTTCCTTGTACATTCTATCTAATAATGGCAAATTCAGCTCCATGGGATCAACAAAATACACATCATGTCTACGTTCCTTTAGTTTTTGTTCCATCCATCTTGCAACTTTGATTCCGTTTCGGTCATGTCTTACAGAACCAACAATCAAGGCAATTTTTGCCATAAACGTTTTGACTCTTAAAAACATAAAATCATTTTGGTGAGTTTAGAAGAGTTATTTTGATTTACAATTCAACTCAAGCATTTTGAATTGTTTACGAACGATTTAAGTAAATGGGTAAAAAACTAGGGATATGAGTTGTTCGGGGGAAATAGTACAAGAAAATGAGTTAATTCAAATCAAACCTGGAGTTTTACAACAACTCAAAAAGGCCAAGTATGGAGTAGCTGATCACTCAACTGTTGAGCTATGTCATTGGACAAAAAAATCATTTAAAAATGAAGGGGATTGTTACAAACACAAGTTTTATGGAATCTCCACTCATCGATGTATGGAGTTCTCACCGGCTGGAATGCATTGTGAAAATAGATGCGTCTACTGCTGGAGACCAATGGAATTTTATGATTCTTTAAAAATGGAACCTGAAAAAGTGGCAGAGCCTGAAGATGTTTTGAAAAAACTCATGGAGGAAAGAAGAAAACTAATCATGGGCCATTATGGTGACTCAAGAAAAGACAAACAAAAGATGGATGAATCTTTGCTACCCAGTCATTATTCAATTTCACTTTCTGGAGAACCGACGATGTATCCAAAATTACCAGCCCTAATCAAATATCTAAAATCATTAAAGCTGACAAAATCGATTTTCCTTGTCACAAATGGTCAAGAACCTGATATGATAAAGAGGTTAGCTGAAGAAGATGCTTTGCCTACTCAACTGTACCTTTCAACAAATGCTGCAGATTATGAATCATTTATGAGAATTAACAGACCACGCTATCAAGATTCTTGGGAAAGATGGAATACAACACTTGAAATGATAAAGGGGTTAGAAACAAGAACTGTCCTTAGAATCACTTTGATTAGAGATTATAATACTAATGAGGAAATGATTCCTGCTTTTGCATCTATGATTAGACGTTCCAGTCCTCATTTTATCGAAGTAAAATCCTACATGCATATCGGGCGTTCTACTAATAGACTTGAACGAGAACATATGCTAGAAATTGACGAAGTCAAACACTTTGCCTCAGAATTAGCTAGACAAAGCAAAATATTTTCATTTATGGATGAGAGCTACATTTCAAGAGTCGTGGTTTTACAAAACCAAGATCGGTTCATCGATAGATGGATTCCTGCTTGTTTTGAAACCACTTAGCAAATTTCTTTAATGCATTATATCTATGAGACAATTCATTTTTATTAGTTAGCTCTGCAAAAGTTTTTGATCTTCCTGAAGGAATGAAAATTGGGTCATAGCCCCATCCAGCACCTCGTATGTTCTTTGAAATTCCACCTGCCACTTTGGCTTCAAAAAGAATTGGTTTTTTTGTTTTATTACAAAAAGCAATAATTGATTGAAATTTGGCATTTCTTTTTGTTTTTACCAATTTCAAAATTCCTTTGTTTCCAATTGTTTTGAACACATACGAAGAAAAGGGTCCTGGAAATCCTCTTAAATTATCGATGAACAGACCATCATCCTCAATAATTACTGGTTTTTTGCATTTGCCAAACGCCTCAAGCACTTTATGAGTGGCTATCTCTTTGAGTAGGTCAGATTGTATTTCTTTTAATTCACATTTAAAAAAACCAATTCTTATTCCAAAATTTTCTAAAATTTTCTTTGCTTCTTGATACTTATTTTTGTTAGATGATGCAAAAAAAACATCATACGACTGTCGCATACCTACCCCGTCCTTCAATAACAGAAACTAAATTTATGACTTTATTGAATCTTAAAGTGCCTACTGCAGTCTTATAACCTACAAGAAAATTTTCCCATGCCTCTTTCATCAAAGGAGCATGTGCGCTATTCAATATTTCTTTAAACAATCTAAGATCAACTGCATGATCTCCTGGTTTTTTTGTTGTAATGGATAAACCGAAATCTATAACAAAGATTTGTCCATGTGACACAATAAAGTTTGATGTGGTAAGATCACCATGCATTACATCATTTTTGTGCAGTGTTCCAACTATCTGCCCAATTTTTTTACAAATCAGTATTAGTTTAGGTGTTGGAAGATCATAAACCAAAGTTCCTGCAATATACTGCATCAGGATTGTACAATTTTTTGTATCAACAAAATAAACTAACGGAGTGCAAATTCCAAAGGATTTAACATCTGAAATGATTTCTGATTCTCGTCTTGTTCTTTGTTTTCTTATTCTATGATCAAGTTGAGAATTGCGATAATTTTTTTCCTTTCTAGCCTTAAGTACAGCTTTTTGGTTATTCCATTCAGTAAGAAATAGGTCTCCTTCTGCCCCTTTTTTAATCAGTTTCATTATATAGCTAAATGAAATGTTGTAATTTAGAGGTATTTTTTGCTTCAAAACCAAAATTTAGTTAATGAAGTCATTAGAAAAAATACAAATTTAGATAAAATTTGTTCCTGAAAAAGACCTAACGAATTTATCGACTGTCAGTAAAAAGAGAATCCCCCTCCCACGCACAAATTATGCCCATAACTAGCGTTATGACGATGGTGTGAGTTGTTAGAGAGAGCTTATTTTTTAGATAGTGGAATACGTTATAATGAAAAAACTAGCTATAATCATACCAATTCTGATTGTAATTTTCGTAATAGGAATATCTATCAGTGGTATGTTTGACTTGAAACAAAAAGAAACTGAAAAGGAAGAAGCTAAACCTATTTTTCAAGATAATGTGAGATTATCAGTAGAACAAACAAAGTCGGATATGACTAAGATTCAATTAAACATCAAATCGCTTTTCAACATATATGTATTCGAAGGTGATTATGAAATTAGAAATGGAGAAAAAATTTGGCAAAATGCTGAATTTGTACTAAAACCTGAGAATATGAAATTATATGAATAAATTGGTTTCTATAACGATAATCAGAAGTCTGTAGTGATTTTTCCAATTTTTACAGCGGCCGCATATAGTGAACCAGGGTTTTACACTCATTATAGAGGGGAATGTGATGAAAAATGTCTGACTGTAGAATTAAAAGATGCCTATGCTCCGACATTCCCAGTTAGTGGAAACGGATTTCAAGTATTCAATTCACTTGGATATGAAATAATCTCAGACATTGATGTAGACCAAAATCCTAGCACGCTTGAACAATATGATAAGGTCATTCTGTTACATAATGAATATGTGACAAAACGAATGTTTAATGCTATTACTAATCACCCAAACGTAATCTATCTTTATCCAAACGCTATGTATGCTGAAGTAGAATTCAATGAAGAAGAAAATACAATTACTCTGATCAGAGGTCACAATTATCCTGAAACTCATATTGCGAATGGCTTTGATTGGCAATTTGACAACAGTATATTAGAATATAATACAGATTGTTCTGAAATGGGATTTGATAAAATAGATAATGGTTGGATGTTGAATTGTTATCCAGAAACTGCGATTCATCAAAGTAAGGTTCTTTTAAAAATGATAAAAGATTTCTAAATGAAGTTAGTAGTTTTATTAAATTAATAACTGAATTGTGAGGAAATTCATTAAAATTATTACCCAAGTACTTCTGATTAAAATCTAGTTATGGAAGAGGGTGAAAAGAGACTCAAACAAGAAGATTGTAGCGAGGATGAGTTAGGAGCGGGAATTCTCACACTTACCAACAAAAGATTAGCATTTGATAAAACAAGGGGCAGAATCATGGATTTTTCAAAAAAAATGGGAGAAACCGTTGTTAATGTTCCATTGAGTGACGTGAAGGAGGTGTGGAAGGAGGGTCGGTTTATGAAAAAAGTTTGTTTTACTGCAAAAACCAGTGAAGGTGAAAAAACCTACAAGTTTGGTGTTTTAGGTACTGGTGGATGGCTAAAAGAAATTCAAAACGCAGTAGATGATTTTAAAAATCAATAATCAATTTCGACTGTATCTAATCTCCATGCTTGTCTAACAAAAGTTTCATCAAGATTAGCTCCATCTTTTACAGATGATTCTAAAAGTCCAGTCCATGCTATTTGCGAGCCACAATCTCCGGAATAGTTTTGAGGTGATACAAAAAATTTACAATTTTGTCTTCTACATACGCTTTGCAACATTTCTGAAAGTCTTTTGTTGGCTGTAACACCTCCTACTATCAAGAATTCTTTTTTATTTGTAAATGCCAATGCTCTTTCAGATGCCTCAGAAATCATCGCAAACGCTGTTTCTTGAAGAGAAAAACAGGCATTTTCAACACCTTCTGAAAGAATAGATTTTGTTGCTGAAAGCAATCCAGAAAATGAAACATCATTTCCTTTTACTACATACGGTAACGAAACATAAATGGAGGATTTGTTGGCAAGATCTTCAATTTGTTTTCCACAAGGTGATGCAAATCCAATTGATCGTCCAAATTGATCTAATAATTGACCAAGTGTGATATCTAGTGTTTCACCAAAAACACGCCATTTTCCCATCATAAAAGCAAGTAACATTGTATGACCGCCTGAAACAAGAAGTACCAGAGGATTTTTTGCACCAGTTAACAATTTTCCAAGCTCGATATGTCCTATGGCGTGGTTGATAGGGTATATTGGAATTTGATAATATGATGATAGGGAACGTGAAACAACAGCTCCAACTCTAAGACAGGGCCCTAGTCCAGGACCAGCTGCATATGCAACTATATCCAAATCACGGACACTTACTTTTGCTTTTTGTAAGCTTTCTGAAAGAACTTTAGCACTGTTTTCTACATGATGACGTGATGCTTCCCTAGGATGAATCCCTTCTCCTTCAGGGGGACGATAAATTTTCCTAACGTCAGATAGGATTTTTCCTTTTTTACCTTTTTTTTCTAAAACTGCACAGGAAAATGTGTGTGCAGTACTTTCAACACCTAAACAGAGCATCTTATCCCCTACTCATTGTGGATACTATTTTGATGACATCACCGTTTTTTAGTTTATGATCTGCGCCTATCCGCTGTTTTGTTTTGCAATCAATTGCGTGTAAGAAACCTTTTGCAATGTCTGCGTGAATTGTTTCTGCTAAATCTTTTGCTGTAGCTCCTGCAGTTAATAATTTGGCATCAGGAAATATCACTCCATCCCTGTTGCAAAACTTGCTATCATCTTCTACTGGATAAACTACAATGGAATTCAGAACATCAAATACAGCAGAATTCAAAGAGCTTTGAATTCCGGTTGTTTTTATTTTTGAGAGTACGGTTTTTACAACATCAAGTGCTCTTTTCTGTTGATCAGACATCTTAACATTTTCTTTTATAGAAAAAGTATCATTGCCAGGAACATAATCAATTAAACTGGATTTTGATGCCTTCCTTAATAGCAGTTCTGTTTCAGCACTACAAAGAATTACCTTTTCATTATGAATTTTATTGATTATCTCTAAATTTTTGCAAAGATCTGCTTTATTAGCAGCGATGAGTATGGGTTTGGTATTTTTTCTAAGCTCCTTTACAAAGGTCGATAGATCCTTTTCATCCCATTCTGAGGATTTTTTTGTAAGTAAGCCAGTACTTTGCAAAACAGCTTGAACCTCATAATCTTTAATTCCCAAACCGCTAAAGCGGTTTGCAATTCCTTCAACCAGTTTTACAGTCTTTTGTTCAATTTCTTTTGATATCTTTTGCCATTCGCGTTCTAAAATTTGTTTGAACCATTGATCAAATTCCTCAACAACAAATTCAATGTCTTTTAGTGGATCATGTTCTCCAGCCGGTACTGGCTGTCCTTGAATATCGGTAGAGCCAGAAATATCAACTACGTGAATTAAAACTTTGGCTTGTCGTGCATCATCCAAAAATTGGTTCCCTAATCCTTTGCCTTTATGTGCGTCTGGAACTAATCCAGCAATATCGATTAATTTTATTGGAGTAAATCGAGTTCCATTAACACATAAAGGATTTTCATGTTTGATTTCAAAATGCCTACAAGCGCAATCTGTTTTAACGTAAGCAACGCCAACATTTGGTTCAATTGTGGTGAATGGAAAATTTCCTGTTGGCACTGGTGTTTCTGTTGCAGCGGTAAAAAATGTTGATTTGCCAACATTTGCTTTGCCTAAAAGTCCAATTTCCATAACAGAAAAAATTCAATTGTACATATTAGTATTACAGAAATCGTTTAATCTGCTTTAATGTGAACCTATAATGTGTCTCTTGTAATCACCGGTAATCCAGGGGTAGGCAAACATACTGTTTCTAAAAGTTTAGCCAAAATTTTAGATTATGAAATTTTAGATATTAACAAAATTGCTCTTGAATCCAATTTATACGAAAAAACTGATGAGACGAATGATGTCGATGTTTTAAGACTAAAAAATATTTTAAAAAAGAAAATTTCAAAAAAATCCTTAATTGTTGGACATTTGGCACCATATGTTCTAACAAAATCCCAAGTTTCAAAAGCAATTATCCTCCGTAAAAGCCCCTACAAGCTTGTTCAAATATATAAAAAAAGAAAATACTCGAAGAAAAAAACTACAGAGAACTTGGGAAGCGAGGTTTTGGGAATAATAGCATATGAAGCAATAAAGAAATTTGGAAAAAACAAAACATTTCAGATATACACTTCTTCAAAATCTATTTCAAACCTAACCAAACATATCAAAGATATTCTTGATGGCAAATCCAAAACAGAAACAGTAGACTGGCTTTCAGTTGTTAAAGAGAGGGATTTGCAAAAATTCTTTTCCTATTGATTAAATATTGTAGAAAGGTGAAGGCGATAATTGTTCGAAATTAAAAAATGTGATTTAGCTGGAAGGATTGGGACATTACACACTAATCACGGGAAGGTAGAAACCCCGGCATATGTTCCAGTAATTCATCCAACAAAGCAAACTATTCCAGCAAAAGATTTCAAAAAACTAGGTTTTGATTTAGTAATCACAAATGCATACATAACAAAGAATCATTATGGACAAGAAGCAATCAGACGGGGCATTCATGATATCATTGATTTTGATGGTGCTGTTATGACAGATTCTGGTGGTTATCAAGTATTAGAGTATGGAACAATCAGAGTTACTGCTTCAGAAATGGCAGAATTTGAAACAAAAATTAAATCGGATATTGCGATACCGCTTGATAAACCAACAGGTTTTGGTCTCACGAAAACAAAAGCAAAATCCTATGTTGATCACACTCTAAAGATTTCAAAACAAACATTGAATCAAAGTTCTAACAATGGACAAATTTGGGTAGGGCCAATTCAGGGTAGTGAGCATTTTGATCTTGTTAGGCATTCAACCAAAACTCTGCTAAAATATGGATTTCAAATGTTGGCATTAGGAAGTCCGGTTGAATTTATGGAATCATACAGGTTCAGTCTTCTCGCAAAAATGATAATTTCAGCAAAATCCCAAATGCCGGCCTCTATACCGCTTCATCTATTTGGTGCAGGTCATCCACTTACCATTGCCTTTGCAATAGCATTAGGATGTGACACTTTTGATTCAGCTTCCTATATGCTTTATGCAAAGCAGGAAAGATACATTACGGATGATCGAACTAGACATCTCTCAGAAATTGTAAATTTCTCATGTAATTGTGTGGTATGCTCTAAATTCACTCCAAAGGAATTACTTGCCTTAGATGGTTATGAAAAAATTAACAATCTTGCTCTTCATAATTTGATTTCAATAAGATCCGAAGTTGAGCGAGTAAAAGATGCAATTCATGAAGGACGGTTATGGGAATATGTGATGAAAAAAGCAAGAGCACATCCCAAGCTGTTTGAGGTTATTGAAGTTTTTACATCAAATCCAAATTACTTTATCGGTACCACCCCAAAATTCAAAGACAAGGCCATATTCCTTTTTTCAAAAGAAGATCAATTTCGACCCGAAGTCTTAGCCTATCACAACATGGTAAGAAGATTCAGGACTAGAAAAAAATTACTTGTAATATCTCAAGAAACAGAGATAAAACCGGCATATTTGTCCTCAGAATATGCTAAAATAAAGAATACATTCAAAGATTCCGAATCGGTACAATTTTGTTACTATAACCCATACCTAGGTCTAATTCCACTTGAAATCTCGGATATCTTTCCTGCAGCTCACAATGTAATGTCAGATTCTATCTACAATCCAGAAGACTTTCCTGTTTTTGCAAAAACGTGGAAAACTTTTTTCAACAAAAACAAGTTTTCAATCATCTGTTATGAGAAGGATGATTTTTTCATTCGATACTTTGTAAAGTCATTACCAAAAAACATCAAAAGGAAATCTCTAGTTAAGCAAAAATAAGAAAAAAGAATGTGGGAGATGCTGTCTATAGGGCAGCGTCTTCTGCCCAGCCTTTTACGAAAACTCCGTTCTTGTGAAGAGGTACAGGTTGTCCTGCAGTGTAATTCATTGGTCTCATCCAGAAGATTGATTTTGTTGGACAAACTCCAATGCATGCACCGTCTGAGATGCATCTTTCTGGATAAAAGACAAATGCTTTACCTCTCTTCCAGCCTTCTACTGGCTTTACACGAAGTACGTCTGGACCAAGAGTAGTACAGATTTCAACACAAAGTGCGCATCCGATACATCTCTGTTCATCTATGTCTGGAAGTATTGCTATTGGCATTTATTTCACTTATATTAAAAAATGCTAAGTTGCTATTTAAACCATAATCAATTTTCATAACAGAGTTATGATTTTTTGATGATCGCTTTTTGTTATAACGCTATAATTTTTTATTAGTCATAGCTAAGAAAACACAAGGCTAGAACGTTTGAAGCCTAGGCAATCATTACTAGAGAAATGATAGATGATGTCATTTTGATCAATTCCCATTAAATATGATTTATTACGTCAGGGCTTTTAAAAATCTGAATCTGCTATTAGAAATTTTTGAAGGATTGTATTAGAGTAAATTAATGCTATAAGGAAATAAATTTCAAATTATTATATAAAAAAAGAAAAACAAAAGAAAAGTACGTGAATTACACGTTTACTTTTTTCTCATTGCGTCAATTTGGCCAGAAGTAACCCAATCTAGTAGTTCTGCGGATGTAGGATTGAGTTCTGGTTTTTTATTCATAAGATTGACAACCCAAATCCAGTTAATTTGGTTAAGAAGGGGTTTGTTAGCTTCATCATCTTTGCGAACCTTGGCAACTAATGCCTGATCTTGTGTTTTTAACCATTCATCATAGGATCTTCCCATGCAGATCGGATCTTAGCCTGCACTAATTAAAGCTTTTGAAGATTATACTTTATTTCGATTGAACTAATCTGTTTTGACAAAGTTTTAAGGTAGAACTTAAACCAGTTGACTCCTTGAAGGTTAAAGTCCTAGGGTCCTCTCATGAAGTCGGTCGATCTGGTTTTCTTGTGAATGGTAATGGAACAAATTTCTTACTAGATTATGGAGTTTTATTTGGAAAACGAAACATGCCCCCACAATATCCTTTGCATGTTAAACCAAAAGATGTTGATTCAGTAATTATTACCCATGCACACCTTGACCACTCTGGAAATGTTCCATCACTATACGTTAGCGGAAATACAAATGTGTATGCTACTCCTCCAACTTTTGATTTAAGTCAATTATTGATTGAGGATATGCTTAAAATCGAAAAAAGTTTTCAACAATTTGATCTACCTGCAGTAAACAACATGATGCGAAATGCAAAGGAAGTAGGTTATAGACAAAAAATTACACGAGGGAATGCATCATTTGAGCTACGAGAGTCGGGGCATGTATTAGGGGGCAGCGCTGTTTTAGTTGAATCAGAAAAAAAACGATTATTCTATACTAGTGACTTTAATCCAAGAGGATCTCACATGTTACGAGAGGCTGACGTGGATATTGGAGATATTGATTTGCTCATCATAGAAAGCACCTATTCTCAAACGGAACAAGTCCCAAGAAAAAAGGCCGAAGAAGGCTTGATTGAATTTGCATACGAGGTAATTGACCAAAAAGGAGTTTTGTTCATACCTTCATTTTCTGTTGAACGTTCTCAAGAAATTGCATGTGTTCTAAAAAATGCTAAATTTAAACACAAAGTAATCATGGATGGAATGGCATTGAAGGTGAATGAGATAATGTTTCGACATCCAGAGTATCTAAAAGATCCCAAATTATTTGCTGATTCTATTAATGAGATAATTCCAATAAGAAATCACCACGAAAGAAAGAGATCTTTGGAAGAACCTTGTGTAGTAATTTCACCTGCCGGAATGTTAGTTGGTGGAAATGCTGTGTATTACTTGCAACATCTTGCATTTAACAACAAAAATGGAATTGCCCTAGTTTCCTATCAAGGGGAAGGTACACAGGGTAGAAAATTATTGGATACAGGAAAGGTTTCCACACGAGGTCGCGACATGAAGGCGTTGGCTCAAGTAAAACAATTTGAATTCTCAGGTCATGGCGACAAAAATGATCTTTTTGAATTTGTAAAAAACGTCAAGGGCAATCCAAAGGTTTTGACAGTACATGGAGACAGTGATTCATGCATAAAGTTTGCTGAAGAAATCAAAGAAAAAATTGGTTTTGATGCATATTCACCAGATGCAAATGAAATCATAAAAGTTTGATTTGCAACAACAATATTTGATAAATATTGATTACAGCATAAATAGTGGTCAGGTTTTTCTGTGGGAAAAAAATGGAGATATCTGGTATGGGATCAATGGCGCTGATGTTCTAGCCGTTAAGGAAAATCCTTTTCAAATAAACTCGTTTTCTCAAAATTCTATTGATTTTTTTAGAGAAAAAGATGAATTACGAGAAATAATTCAAAGCATAACAAAAGACAAAGTAGTCAGAAATGCAGTAAAACAATTTCCCGGTCTAAGATTGCTTCGCCAAGATCCCTTTCAATGCTACATTTCTTTTATTGTTTCATCCAATTCAAACATTCAACGCATTAAACAAATTTTACAAAGATTATGTAAAAAATTCGGAAAAAAAATTATTTTTGAAAAAAAGGAATTTTTTGTGTTTCCTGAACCAAAAAAACTTGCAAATGCTTCAAAAAACGATCTTCTAAATTGCGGTCTAGGTTACAGAACAAAATCGGTTAAAAAAGCATCACTAGCTGTTAGTTCAGGGCAAATTGACTTTGATCTTTTGAAAAAAATTAGTTATCAAAATGCAAAAAAAATTCTTTTGGATGTTTATGGAATAGGAAACAAAGTAGCTGATTGCATACTTTTATTCTCACTTGAAAAACTAGAATCATTTCCAATAGACAGATGGATTTTAAGGGTTTTAGAAAAAAACTATGCAGATAAATTTCGATTGACTGGAAAATCCTTAACGGAAAAAAAATATGACGAAATGCATGAGCAGATTATTGATCATTTTGGTCCATATGCCGGGTATTCTCAACAATTTCTTTTCAAAATGGAAAGAGATCTCAACCAAAAAAGTTGGTTATAAACCCTTAAAATGGTAAAAACTTTGAAAATTTTTGGGCCCGTAGCTCAGCATGGATAGAGTGTTGGACTTCTAATCCAATGGTCGAGGGATCGAAGCCCTCCGGGCCCATGTTTATAAAAAAAGTTGTTTTGCATGTAACGAACTTTAATTGTTAAGATGAAAATGATCAGTAATAGCGATGTGTTAGTCGTTGCTCTTTTTCAAATCTAACCAGGCACTCATAATGGATGTTAATTAGAATTACAATAATCGATAATATTAATAAGAATATGCAAAGTGTAGCTTAAAACGAGATTTGAGATATGAAACTTGCATTATTATTTTAGTTAGTGAATTATTTTTTTTTAGAATTCTTTTACTTGCGAATTTGTAAAATTATTTATTTAATTCAATAGTGTGCTCAATGTGAAGGATATTGAATTAAAGTTAGATTCTTTAGAAATTCATCCTAATTCAGAAATCAAAGGCACCATTACAGTAAATTATCCTGGTCAGTATGACGGGGTAGTAATTAATACACAAATTCTAGACTCAAATGAACTTATTGTTTACAAATCCTACAATGGGCAAAAAATCTCTCAGAATGTTTCTCGTTTATTTATTAGTAAAGATACAATGCATAAAAACAAAGTTGATTTTACAGCAGTTATCGAGTTTAAGCCAAAAGGAATGCATGAGGTAAAATTTAGGGCCTCTATAATTGAACAACACAAAGAAATCGAGAGTACGGTCTTGTTTGCAAAGTTTGCAGCCTAGAATCTTTGCTTTGTAATTATAAGCGTACCTCTCATCCACGGATGAGGCTCGCAATGATATTCAAATTCATGGGCTTCAGTGAAAATAAACTCGTATTTTTCTCCTGGCATGATAACTCCCACTGAACCAAATTTACCGCTATAAGAATCCCTAACCTCTTCGTCAGGGGTTACAGTATGTGGGGTATCATCAACATTGTCCCAAATTATATGATTGTCTATTCCTAGTTGAATGTTAACTAATTTTGGGACAAAGTTGTCCTGTTGATCTGGGTTTGCAGAACCAGATATCATTTTGATTATTGTTTCTTGTACAGGATGTAAGATATGTTCATCGACTGAGGGTTTTGCTATAGATTCAGGAAGGTAAACTGCCTGATAATAAAATATGCTGACTGAAATTCCAATTATTATTGTAATGATTCCAATTCCATAAGCATGGCCTGATTCCTGAGAACTCAACATTTGGTGTGGTTTCTAGAAGTATTATAAAGCTTTTTTGGATTGTAAGAAAGTTTAGGGTTTGTTTAGATCAGAAGTTCCCGTATTAGGATCTTGTTTCTGGTTTAATCCTACATCTGCTTTAACTTGGGCTTTTGGAACCTCCTGCGGAATTTCGTGTGGAGGTTCTTTTTCCTCACCAGTTGGTGCGCTCTCAGGTAGCTGTGGAGTTTCAGCTTCCTTTGGAGCATCAAGGATACTTGGTTTTTCATCTATCATTAGTTCTGGTGGCGGGAGTGGTATCTTCTTTGTTTTACTCATTCCATATCTGTAAACATGGAAGAATGCAGCAAACACAAAGAGAATTAGGCCAGCAAAGAACAGTGAAAGGTTCTTGAACCCATCCAACATAGCGTTATAAGCTGAGATGTTAAGGAATACCAAGAATACAAGTATTGAGACAAGAATCCAATTCATCCATTTTTCTGACAAGTCTATCGTTGCAACTTTTTTTGGACCTTTTTCTTTTGCCAACTTTGCTTTTCGTTCTGATTCTTTTGCTAAATGTATCATCATATAACTAAAGCCAAAGCTCAGTGGAACCAGCAACAACATAACTGTGTAGAGAAATATTGGATCAATTACCAGTCTCTCTACTAGAGGAATGGTGGTATCTGATGGGATGTAAAATCCCCAATAGGTAGTAACCATAATTCCTGTAATTCCAATTGCAGTAACTATAGGACGGTCCTTCCAAGAGAACTTTTTGTATCTATCGATGAATGGAATCAACAACAATGACCCTATGAACAGACCTGGCCACAAAACCCCAGTTACAAACTTGTCATACTGTGTCCGCAAAAATGCATAGAGTCCAGTCAGATACCATTCAGGTACTGTAATCCCCGGCGGCACGGTTGGCTGAAACTTGAATCCCAGATCGACTGGAAACACGCCTCCTACTAGCAACATCGCTCCAGAAATCGCCATAACCATTGGTACATCAAATACCAAGAACCTTGGAAAGTGCACTGCCATCAAACCAAGCATTACAAGTGGAAGGATAAACACATGTTGAGCATAAAATCTAAGAACAAAGTCGTGGAATCCAGAACCAAACATTGCTTCACGAATAGTAGGTCCCATAATCGGGATGGAGTTTGTCAACGATGCGGCAATACTAATTGCAAGCTCTGATCTTTCACTAAAGATTACATCATATCCAGTAAATGCTTCAAGGATTGTTACTGTTCCAAGAATAACTCCTGTTACCCAAAGAAGCTCATTTCTGATTTTGTATCTTCCACTAAAGTATTGATAATACATGTGCAAGATTGCCAAAAGAACCATTGCGTTTGAACCGTGATAGTGAATATTTCTGATATGAAATCCAAATGGCACATCGTCGTTTATGAATGCGACACTATCCCATGCTCTAGTAATAATTGGTTCATAATAGAACATCAAAAGCGCGCCTGTAACTCCTAAAATTACAAAGGAAATGAAGGTAAGCATTCCCAAAAACCCAAAAGGACTCACAAATCTTGCAGGAAATGAAAATTTAATTCCAGTAAAAATAGTTCTGTCAAAACCATCCCAAACCCAATAGATAAAGGCTACAACACCTGTTCTTCTACTTAATGAAACGGCCATATCCTACTATCCCATTTGCATTAACACCCCATGTGGGTGGTTTAATCCATAAAAATCCATCAGAGTCTTCCTCCAAGTAGAGAATGGCAAGTGTGTTAGATGGAGGAGCTTGAACTGAAGCAGGTCCCAGAAATGCAGTTCCTGTTACCGGATCATACATGCTGCCATGACAAGGGCACTCTCCTCTTTTTCGACCTTCTTGGGGCCAATACTTCCACATACACCACAGATGAAGACAAATCATACTGTAAACTCTAAAGGCACTAACATCTTTTTTGCTGCCACCTAATTCTTCAGGTAAACGAATGAATTGCCATTTTCTAAAAGCCTCTTCATTAAGAACTTCATCCTGTCCTTCTGGATAAGTAATAACTTCTGAGTGATTTATTGGAAATGTGTTTACACTGGCATGGGTTCCATCAGGAAGAATAACTTTGACTTTCTCAAGTAATGTAGTAGATGGATTTGGCAGGAAATTTCCCCATGGGACAAATGGAGCAAAGGCTAATGCTGTTCCAGCAGCTCCCATTAACTTTAAAAAATCTCTTCGTGATAGTCCTTTAGAGCTACGTTCCTGCTCGGACATTTAAGTTTCGTACTCTGCAGATTGCTTATAAACCTTGTTTCAATGTTTTTTTGAAATTTTCTTTTTTCTAACAGCTATTATTAAACCAGCTCCGATTACAATACCAATTCCAATAACAAGATAATAGCTTGAATCAAAAATTTGTTCATCTCTAGTTGGAATTTTATCAATTATAGAATGATCAACTGTAAATTGAATTGTTTTTGTAACAATATTTTCAGCTTTGTCTTTAGCTGAAATTTGAACCTCATATTCTCCATCATCTAGATTGGAAGTATCAAATTCATAGTAGGTTTGATCAGTTATGACCTTGTTTGTAGGAAGTAAAATTGTAGTAGCTTCATTTTCAGGTAAATTGGTATCATTTACTTTAAAATCAATTAAAAATTGTTCTGAAACTATAATGTCTTTAGTGGGAGATATGATTTCAAGTTCTGGTGGTGATTTGTCTACAGTAAATGTAAAAATTTCTGTAGAATTATTTCCAACAACATCTACTGCCATAATCTTTATCACATGAGATCCCTCAGATAGTGATCCCGATTTTATTGGATCTGTAGAATTATAAATGAATTCTTCATCATCAAGATAATGTTTTACAATGTACAGATTTTCATCTTTTACATCAGGAGTAATGATAAATTCTTGATTTACAAATTCGGGAATTTTTAAAATTATTTCTGGTTTCTTGTCATCAGGCGAAATGGTTGTAAACTTTGAGATTATAGTTATTGATTCAGTTAAAGAATCCCCACCAAACAAAGTTGAGTGAAGTAACATGCCATATGTCCCTGTTTGATTGATTGGTACAAACAAAACAGTTGATGTGTTATCTTTGTTTTTGACAGGAAAGAAACCACCGCCTTGACTAAATGGTGATGTTCCCAACCAGTCTAGTGAGGGCCATCCCAAAAAGTGACCAAATACTCCAGATGGAACATTTGTTTGAACAATTCTTCCTTGTGGATCAATTACAAAAACTGAAAAATTCGAGTCTTCACTTTCCCAAGAAATCTCAATGGCGGCAGTATTGATTGTAGGATCTTCTATTTCAAAATAATATTGTCTCCAATCACCTGACATGTATCTATTAACCATATCAAAAGCTCCCTTGACGTAACCATTTCCATAAAGAACATCTTGACTTTGTTTTCCAGTGATTAATACGATAGAGTCTTTTTCATTGATTTTTTTCTGTACAACAAAAGAAACAGGGACATTAACTGTGTGTTGTTTTCCTTCAAATGTCAAGAACCCTTGATAAACTCCCGATTGATAGGTTGTGGGAACTATGATTGTAGATATTATTTTTAGGGAGCTATTTGGAGGAACTATAACCTCATCATCATTGATCCAGATTATATCCCATTTTCCTTTGTTGTAATAGCTAGCAGAAAGCGTATAATCCATTGATGTTGAATTTAGTTTGGTCTCACCGAACCAATACGAATATCTTGCGGGCACGGGATACACACCCACTAAAGGTACATTTTCAAATTTTTTATTTGGTTCTGAAATTCGTATCTCTTGAACTGTGCCCCAAGAACCACCACGATTTATCATGGATAATTCATCACTGGATGCCGTATTGTCTTGGTTCTTATCATCCCAATCATACAGGTATAGAGAAGAGATTTTCAAATCATTTGCGTATATGTCATCAGTTTTATTCATGAAGGTTTCAAATGGAAAATTAACATTTAGGACAAGTAATGATGCATCAGAGGGGATTGGATTTTTTTCATCATAAAGAGACGCAAGTGTTTTGTGTTCTTTTACATCTGAAAGACGAATATAGTTTGGAGCATATGTTCCTGTTTCATTCAAAATCGGATCTTGTAGATGAACTTCTGTACTTCTATCTACGTGAGTTTTTTTAATTATGTTCAATGTTTGGGCCTTGATGGTAATTTCAAGTGGCTTGGAAGTTGGATTCTCGATTGTAAATGTAGAAATACTTCGTTCACCTGAAGACAAATAGCCCCCAAACCAACTGGTTTGAACATGTTTCTTTTCAGGAAGCTCGAATTTATTAATTCCAAATGTGGTAAAATTTACTTTTTCTATTGAGGGGTCCAAAATTTTCTTGATGTTGGAATATGTATCTTCGTTGTAAACAATAAACATACCATCTTCACCCTCTACAAATTTGATGGCGTCATATACATTCACTAAACCTGAGCCTTGGGTAAATGGATCGTTTTGAAGATCTGTTGCAGTTGACATTAAAATATTCTTTATTCGAAAAGGATCATATTCCTCAAATTTTTCATTCAAACTTTGCATAACCAAGGCAGCGCTTCCTGAAACAAGCGGTGCTGCCATACTTGTACCACCAAATAATGAAAATGGTTCTCGTGTGGAATCTTTTTTTAGCTTTGTAACAGCTGTTGGCGTAAAGCTGTAACCACCTATACTCATCAGGTCGGGTTTTGGATCTCCAATATAACTGGGGCCCCTACTTGAAAAATCAACTACATTGTTTCTGTGATCAGTGGTATTTCCAAATCTTGGTTGATCCTTAAAGGGGCCATACCCAACAAACACATTATTTGTAGTTGCCCCGACTGAAATTCCAAAGGAAGCCGCAGTTGGCAGTCCCAAAGTTCCATAACCATGTCCTGAGTTTCCAGCGCTTGTAACCATTGTAACACCGGGATAATTTTCATCTAATGATTTTGGCGTTACCAAGACATTTAGAATTAGAGACAGAATATCCATTCCAGGTGGATTTCCAATTAAAGGAAAATTTGAAACGCCCCAACTATTTGAAATGATGTCAGCTCTTGGAATTCCTGAGTATTTCCATTCAGTTTCTTCATTATCAAAACCTGCTAACCATAACCAAGCATAAACAGTATCGCCAAACCATAACGCTTTTACTGGAATAATTTTTGCATCAGGAGCTACTCCTTTGATTGTGTATTTTTTTGTGTTGTTATAAATGTCATATTCTTGAGATCCTTTTGAAGTAATTGTTGATGTAGTAGCAGTACCATGTCCTACAAAATCTGTCATCACTCCAAAGAACACACCATTAGGGTCCATTGGAGGTAACAAAGTACCATTAATTGCGCTTAGTGTTTTGTCAATCGCGGAGGTTTTATTGTGAATAACACCATAGATATCAAGCACTCTAGCACCAACAGTTCCTGCACTATAATCAAATTTTCCATCCTTATCAAAATCATAAATTAAAAATTCATTTCCATCTCCAATCTTTATTGGAGTTTCATCAGTAAAATCAAAATCATAATTAGGTTTTTCCCCCTTTGGCAAATCAAATCTAGTATAATCCTCCCAAGAGGTAGAAAGATCTGGTATTATGGTATCATAAACTCCTTCTTTAATTGAATCAACTACTAGCACTGGTACCACCTGCACCCTTGCAAAGGGACCTTCCAATGACCCTTGATATATAATTCCTAAATGATATATTCCACTTTTTGAGACGATGTAATCACGATTATCAGTTCCAATTTTCATATCAACAGTTAGAGTGCCATTAAAAATTGGTGCAAAACCTACCTGGGGGTAGAATGAATTATAAATTTCCAGAGTTGTTCCATTTCCTCCTTGAGATATATCAAGAAACACTCCTTGTTCTGTTTGATAGACTTTAGAAGTTACATCATCAGGCAATGTTTTTGAATAATTTCTAATAATTCTATTTTTATCTATATTGGCAAGAAAGGTGGCATTTGTTAGAATTATTCCTTGACCATCAGCATCTAACATAATTGGTACATTATTTTTATCACGGGCCAGAGAATGTTGAATATCAGGATTTGAAAAATCTACTCCAGTATCAACAATTGCTATTTTGATGCCTGAACCGGTGTAGTTAAAATTTTCATGAACCTTTTTAGAGCCAACTATTTCACCTATATTTGAAATTTCTGGGATGTTGTTTGAATCACTTGAATGAAAATCCAAAGGAAAATCTTCAATCACATAATAGCCTTGTGATTTTAGTTTCGAAATTTTATTTTCTGAGCCTATAGCTACTGAAAAAAATCCATTGTTGGTTTCTAATGAGTATATTTGATTTTTAATTTCAGAATTAACCGCATTTGATGATCCACTTCCAAAAATAACATATCTTTTTAGTGGATTTGAATTTTCTTTTTTTATTTCTAGTTTTACTATTTCCGAGGCGTGTTCAAGGTTTATTTGATTTGATTTTGAATATTGTTCAGGAAGATCACCACCTAAAAAAGAATACGAGCTGTTAAAAAATAACGAGCTCAGAAGAATGATTGAAAGAAAAAGTGCCGCCTTGGGCATAGTTAATGGAGTTTATCTGTATTATAACTATCTTCTCCTTGCAAGAATAACAATTTGTAATGCAACTATAATTCCTATTGAGGCAACAATTGGAAAGAATAACGAATTAAGCTGAAGTGATGCCTCTTCAATGTTTGTAACTGATGAAGAAATGGATGAAACGCTAGAGTCTATGTTGCTGCTCGCTTTTTCTAGCGTAGTGCCAAATCCTTCAATTTCAGATTTTAATTTGTCAAGCTCACCAGACGTTTCATCAAGAATAGAATTTAATCTAATAATTTGGTTTGATATTCCACTAATGTCCTGTGTTAAAACATTCGTTGCAGCAGAACCGTGTGATATTGTGCCTTGACTAAACGATACAATATGAAACACGTATGTACCTTCCATTGTTGCTGTATAATCTGTGAAGTAAAGACCGGGATGTAGTGTATTAAATGATGTTGAAAGACTTTGTACCTCATCGATTGGAAGGTGGACGTGCGATGTTTTAAGGAGTTTGTGTGGTTCCCCTCCCACAAGCATTCCATCACTTGTTATTTGTGCAAAAATTCTAAATGGCTGCCTTACAGCAGCATTTTCTGGGGCAAAAACCAATGTAATTATTCGTCTTTCAACTGGAACATCAAGCAGTTCGGTTGTGGATGTAAATTTTACATCAATTGTTCTTGAAATTCCATTTTGTGTGCTACTAATTACTTCTACTGTATAGGTACCGTAGGGAAAAGTTGTGGAGGAATCTGGCCATACCAGTAGGACATGATTGAATGTTCCATCTTCGTTAACAGTAATTTGGTCAAACTTTGAAATAGTTCCATCTGGCGAAAACAATCTAGCAATTAGATTTTCATTGGGTAAGGCGTTTCCGTAAACAAAAAGTGGCTTCCCATCATTGTATACTTTGTTGTCGGTAAATACATCAAGTGTTACTGCAAAAACTTGTAAAGTTGCACCAAAAGAAAATAAAGTAAATAATAGTATTGCTAAAATTATTTTCATTTCCTATTTATGAGGAAAGATCTCATAGATATTACTTCTGATAAAATGATCTTGTTTTTGATAACTATTGTTTGGTTGTGTTTTTGAATAAAAAGAAAAGGGGGGAATAGTTTGAAGTTTCTAGTCTTAACTTACTGGTATGTCTACTGATGTTGGTGGTGATAGTGCAGTTGGATTATCAATGCTCTCCCAAACAAACACTGTTGCAGTGTATGTTCCGCCTGCGTCTGGTGTCCATGATAATGCTGGACTAAATGACTGGCCAGGAGAAAGTGAACCTGTAATCCATGCTAGTGAGACTGTAACGCCGTTAGCATCCTGTACTTGTACCAAGTATGCAAATGATTGTTCTCTATCTTGACCATTCGCCAAGTCGGCTGCAATCTGTACCTGTTGGTCTATGGATACTGTTGTTAGTACATTTCCAAAGGCATTAACCACTCTTGCGTTAGAAGCGGGTGCTCTCTCAAGAGGTGGTACGATTGTACCGATTAGTGAAGTGCCAGTAATATCGAGTTCATCTGCTGTGGTGTACGGGTCTGGTAGTGTATTGTCCTCATATTCTGCGGTGATTGTGTCACCTTCTGAAACTCTGAGTCTGTGACCAGAAGATTCGTCAGTAGTAGTGAAGAACACTGTACCTTCGAATATTCCAGTTGCCTCATTAGTCTCAGTTACAGTAAGGTCAATACCTCCAGCGTCAGAATCTGACCAAACGTCGACATCAAAGTTGTCGACTGCCTCTGGATCTAGGTTCATGTCTGGATCAATTATACGTACTACACCTGTTCCGCTTGCTGGATAACTTGCTTCAAGCCAGTTGGCTTCACCAATGTTCCATCTGATAAGCGCAGATCCTACTACAGTTTCATCCTCGCTAAATTCGAAGGAGACTGTAATACCATCGTCGTCATCAGTTTGTAGGAATCCGTCGGTTGGACCACCATTTGTTTTTGGTGAGGTCCTTGGGTTAGTGTCACTACCTAATATTGTACCTGCTCCTCCACTAGAACCGGTTGTTGCATCACCATCAGAATCGTGGACAAATCCGGTAAGAATAACCTCACCAGTGAAGATGCCTGTGTCGGTTCCTGTTTCGACTAGCTTGTACTGATCAAGATTAAATCCTCTGGTCGAGATCTTTACTGGATCAAGACTAGTTTCTCCAATCTCATCAATCAAGTCGCTGTCGAAGTTGTGATCAGGTGCAATTATTGTGACATATACCTTGTCAGTCCAAGTGTAAACTTTTTGGTCAAGCTCTACAGTTGCTCCGAAGTTAGAAGTGAAGATTGTCAAGTTGATATCCTCGTCCTCATCACCTACAAAGTCAGAACCGGATGGACCCCAATCAGTGTACTCTAAAACAATCTCTTCGCCTCGTTCAAGCCTATCAACAGCTCCACCTTGTGCAAGTTCTTGAGGAATCTCAATGACTATCTGGAATATTCCAGTGCTGTCACCGGTTTCTCTAAAGTCTGTTGGTTCTGGGTCAAAGTTTGCTGCATTGGATTTTCCACCTTGGTTGCCCATGGTGATTGTGGCAGCATCTGAATCCCATTCTATAATGTCTAGGTCATATGTTTCGGCTGAGTCGTTGTCAAGATCAAAGTCTGGCTCAATAAGAGTCAAAATTAGATCAGAGCCTATAATGTAGACTGACTTGTCAGACTGTAAGACACCGTTTCGAAGATCAAATGTGGCAGAATCAGTTACTGTATTTATGCTACCAGATGCATCGGTTGGGTCAGTGTATTCTACTTGGAGAATGTCTCCCTGTAGGATACAATAGTTAGTACCATCAGTTGATTTCTTATCAAATCTATCAGATTCAAAGGAAGTAGTTGTAGTTCCAATTATATTGTCAAAGTTCAGTGTTGTTGGACATAAAGCGGATTCTGGTCCGTCAGTATATCTTAGTACTATATCTGATTCGAAGACTGCTGAGGTTGGTGAGGTTTCAATCATTGGGCCAAATTGTCTGGCAAATGTAGGATTAGTGTTATCGACATCAATCGGACCATCTAATGCTTGAGGTCCTCCTGCGTAACCAAGTACTACAGTGTTTGATCCTCTCTGAACTGAGATCTTTACTACACCGACTTTTGTGCCAGTGGTATTTGATCTGATCTGGTTTTCACCACCTGGTGATACGTTAAAGTCTGGATCGTTTACCCTGATGTGAATTATGAGATCACCATTGGGTATGATTTCACCAGTTTCTAGACCGTCTTAGGCACCGCCATTAGCGATATCCTTCATTCCGGTCTGATGTATTGGGAATAGTGATCTTTGAGTTGGTGTGGTAACTGTGGTTGTTGCAAAGTTATATGTTTCGCCAAATGGTACTGGGTATACGGTTCTATCTAAGCTGATTGAACCAGTGTTTGCCCTAATACCAGCGCTGTCTCCTACTTCGATGATTTCACCAGAAGCGTCTCTAAAGTCCAAATAGTTTACCTCCAAGTCCAAACCTGTAGTTGATTCAGGTGCGGCGGCGCCATCACGACACCATTGTCCTGGAATCTTAAAGTTTGCTGTAAAGACGCCAGTTCCTGGACCTGTCTCAATCAGGGTTGTTCCTGCGGCAAATAGACCAGTGGCTCCACCACCTGGATTAGGAGAACATGCCTTGTCGTCTGATGTAATACTCCATCTTTGATCGTCAAAGGTGATGTCAAGAATTCGACCTAGAGGTCCAAATGCGAATGTTGGCAAGCCTCCCTTGCCTATCAAATCACGTGCTGGATCATTTGAGAATGTGCCAGCAGGATTTACGGGTGTGTATATATCAATCACATCTACATCGGTGTTAAGGTCTGAGTCTTGTAGTGTAATGGTAACTGGAGATGCTATCTTGTAAGTGGCTGCATTAAATGATACTACACCAGAATGACTTGGTGCTTCTGCTTGGTCACCTTGTCTGAGTAGTGTACCTTCTGTACCTCTATCACGATAGCTTATTCTTGGCGAGTCCTCATCTGTTTCGTCCTCAATTACGATAAAGTCTGGTGTGTCATCAATTGGGTCTATTTCATAAGTTTTTGCATCTAGAATAGTTACCTGATTGATCATCTGATATTCAGCAGTACCTGCAAAGGTGCTTGTGTTATCACCTGTTTCTTCTAGTTCGAATCTAATGATTTGGTGTGCAAATCTTTCATCAGAGAGTACACCGTCATTAATGAATCCGAATGAGAAGAAGTCAGCTACAATTGGTCTTTTATCAGTACCGTTGAGAAATACATTTGATCCACTTTTATCAGTAAAGTTGAACAGAAGTCCAATGTTATCATTTGGATTAATACTGAACAATGTTCTAGCTAGTGTTTCCTTGTCAACCTTATCAGCTGCATCATTACCTAAGGTGCTTGTGTCATTTAGGTTGATTAGTGCTTGCTGAGTAGTGCCATTCACCAAGGTAATTGCTGTAATAGGTATGTTAGGGTTCAATTGTAGATTGTTATCAGCAGCTTTTCCAATAATTATGTCGTTACCGGCACTAACATTTAGTAGATATACTTGGACTTGAGTAATAGTTGAATTGATACCTCGTATATCTATGTTAAGTAGGTTGAATCCATGG
>JADFLH010000056.1 GCA_022564515.1 Nitrososphaerota archaeon | reverse complement strand
AGAACAAGCTTGCTACTCTATTGGAGGAATGTTCGAGGCTAAAACCTGGAAAATTGGGTGATTTGCAGGCTGAAGACAGGTGGATTCAAAGCAAATTATTCAAACTGGTACCAGAGGTTTCAGCTGCCATAGAAAAGATGAGGCTGAGAGAGGCGCTTCATGGTATATTGTATACATTTGATTCAGATCTTAACTGGTATATCAAAAGAGCAAATGCCAAAGGCCGAACCGACATCTCAACAATGCTGTATCGTCTGATTTGTACCAGAGTTTTGATGTTATCTCCATTTGCACCTCACATTGCTGAAGAGATGTGGGAAAAGCTTGGTCAGAGTGGTCTGGTGTCTGCTTCTGCCTGGCCCGATGTGTCAGGGGATGTCATCGATGTGAACGCCATACAGTCTGAAGAATTACTCAAAGGAATAATGGAGGACATTACAAATATTCTTAAAGTTACAAAAATTATTCCGAAAAAAATTATCATCTATACGGCTGATGCCTTCAAGGGTTTGGTTTATCATAGTATTTTACAAAAGGTGATGGCCGGCCAGACCAACATGGGTGAAATAATGAAGGACTTGATTAGTAATCAAGTAACTTCAGACATTAAGAAGAATCCTGACTTTGTTCAGAGAACTATAAAGGATATTTTGTCGGAACCTACAGAAATTAGAGAAACTAAATTAAAAACAAAAGAGTTTGATGAAAAATCATTGATATCTAATGAGCTGACTAGCTTGGCAAAAGCTGATTTTGGAGTTGAGGTACAGGTGTTTTCAGAGAGTGATGATGGTATCTATGATCCGAAAGGAAAAGCTAGACATGCTCGACCTTTCAAACCTGCCATATTGATAGAGTAAAGATAGTATTAGATCGTATCCATTCAGGGAATTACTAATTTCCTACTTGTTTAGCAGCAGCTTCAATCCACCTGTCAAAATTTTGATAACCATTATCTTCAACCCAATCATATGCGTTAAATCGTTGAAAGAAGTATTGTTTGCCATCATCATTTTTCATTTTAAACTTTGGGCCAAATTTGGTATCTCCTTTGTTATCTGTCAGTTGATTTGGATCTTTAATTTGATGTATGTGTATTCCTAAAATACCGTTACCTCTTACCCAACTCCGATTAAGCTCATATCTTATCCATCGTCTTGTACTTGTTTTAGCACCAATTAGCACTACTGTTACTGAAGTTCCATCTAATTGGTCCCGTATCCATCGTTTAATTGCATCATCTCCTTCACTTTCGATTGTTTCCCACTCTGCAGAATCTATGAATCCTGCCACGTTTTTTGTTATTCCACTATTGCGAACAATACTTGCTCTCCACGCATCTCTCTCATAATGAAAACTAAAGAAAACTCTTCTTGTCATATCATGATGCTTTACTTATAGAAAATATAAAAATTTCATAAATTACTATTAGAATTGCAATTGAACCATAAAACCAACCTAAAGTTGTTGAAAACATAATCCTAGGTTTAGAATCAACTTCACCTTTGAATCTGTATGCGTTCATGTCAAACAGATGTTTATCAGTTTTCATTCGGTTAGTGATTACCCAGTCGTATAGTTCTCTGTACATTCTCTCCTGCCATAGGTAATAGGAATCTAGGAACCAGAATACTAAAAGAGGGATAAATGCAATTAATGCTTGTTCTTCAGTTCCTTTCAGTAGAAGAGTTACAACGACGAGAGTTATTGTCCACCCTTTTATCAAAAAGGAGTTGGAACTCATTCTTTTTATCGTTGATTGAATTGTTTCAATTTCCTTCATTAGATATTCCTTGAGATCCTCTTTGTCAGGGGATTTTGAATTTTTTTCAGAAGTCATAGTTTTTTTTTAATGCCTACAATTCTCTGACGACTTCATCAATTTTCTTAAAGAATTCATTAATTCTCTTTAAATGAATTTTTTATTTCCTTAAGCTGTTCTCTCTTTCGTTTCATTATACTTTTCAAAATTCGTCGTGCTTCCAATCCCCAGACATGTCCCGCAAAGAAATTATGCAAAGTCATAATATCTCTGCCATCCTCATCTTGTCTGATGTAAAGTGTTTGATCAAAGAATTGGTTCAAAATCTCATCTATAAGTTTTAAAAGCTTCTCATTTGTTTCAAAGTCTTCAAAATATTTATCCAATACATTAGGTTCAGTTTTAAAATCAACATTCTTTGTGATAACGTGTTCCATTAGAGCTTGAAAATATGCAGTAACAAAGAGTAATCTTGCGTATTTTTTTTCATCCATATTAGATTTCTGGGTTCCATAGTGAAACTCCTTTTCACAATAGGATTTCACTAAATACGGATAAAGTAGTAATCGATAATCATCTGTTAAATTACCCTCAAAGAAAATCTTGTGATATTCAGTGCCTCCAGGCATGTATTTGCTGACACTGCCATATGGTTTTGCGGGATCTTGTTCAATAGCAGCAGCCATAACCTGTATTGCATCGTTTGCGGGAATTCTATGATCATGATCAATTGGTAGATATTTGTTGAAAGTATCATGGCCTTTGTAGGATTCTCTTTCTTTGTCAGTTAATGCGATCCATGATCCTGCTTGTTGTTCATAGTAATATCCTAATTTTGTTTGAAGTTGGCCATAAATTGAATCATGAAATCTCTCTAATGAAATTAAATCTCTACCTTTTACAGCATTTTGTGAATTTCTAAAGCGTGTAATGTTATTCCTAGTAGTTCTAACATCTTCTTTGATTATAATGATCTGTATGTTTCCTCTTATGTTGGGATCTCCTCTTACAATATCAGCAATAGTAGTTGAAGTCTGTGCTCCATTCACAATTTGTGGTTCTAAAAGCTTTATTTCGTTTCCTTTAACTTCAAAATCCTTAACGACAATCGTAACTCCGTTATTGTAGTAAAATACTTCTTCAGGTTCTTTTAACAGTGTCTCTCGGAGCTGTTTATTCACTTTTGTTTTAACTGGTAAAAACTTTCGTATATTTGATTCAAAAATATACTTTCTAGTTCTCAATACAAGATGTCCTAATTCATTAAGAGAAATTACTCCAAGTATTGTACTGTCAAAAATCATGTCTTGTTCAAGATTTATTGTTTCTGTTTTATTGTCAGCTGGTTCTGTTATGTCATTCCAAAGCTTTTCAACAATTTGAGAAAGTCCTAACACATGAAAATTTTCTTCTTCGTTAAAGTCAACATTTTGGTCTGTTACATAAATTGTTTCAATTTCCCAATTCTTGCTCTTAATGTTAATCAATGCATCACGTATCCTGCCTTCTGGTAAGTCATTAGGATTTTCATCTAGAAGTTCATTAATTTTTGATTTGAATGCGTGAATTTCGTCAACACTATGTGATTTTCCATATTTGGATTGGAAGATTCTAAAAAAGTTCACTTCGCTGCCTGGAACTTCTAATATTGCATCAATACCGTGATCATTAGGGCCATCAAGAATTGCATTTTCCGCATCATCTTCACTAGCGTGAAAAGCCTTTGTTAAAATCCAAGTGAGAAATAATCTTCCTTTTTCAACATTGGAACTTGCTTCAGAAACTTCTTTTTCGATGCTTTTCTTTATGCTCTCCACAAAATTTGGTGAAGGGGAATCATATTGTTGTTTAAGCATTATTTACTATACTGATTCTTTTAGATAAATCAGATCATATCACTAGCTGGTTTTTTCGTTCTAGTCTTTCTAGCATAACAAAGCTGGCACAAATCCTCACAGTTACTAATAAGCTTCAGATATGAATTATCATCTTTTTTCAATTTTTTCAGCTAGATTAAGAACAAGAAGTGGTAGTGCTACAGAAGGATTTGGAATGAGCTTTACATTTACATAAATTATTTTTCAAAAATTATTTTGATGTTCGCAAAAAAACTTAGAAGATCGAATGGGGATGTAAAATTTTTAGATGTTAGACGTGTATTAATACAAAAAGCATAGAAAATAATTTTAAATACCTGTTCTAAAGCCAAATATGAATAGAATTTCAATTAGATCAAGTAAACCAGATTCTGACAAGAATCTTTTATTTACTCATCCGATTGTGATTTCTCTAAATGGAAAAGATTATGAATCACCATTTATTGTTGCACATCAAAATGAGGTGGAGAAAGCACAAAATGTTTCGCTCGATACATACTTTTTGTCTTTTATTATAAGGAAAACAGATTTTGACCTTGCTACAAATGATCCAACATCAGCCATTACCGATTTTAATAATTTTTTTAATTCTAATCCTGATAGAGTAATCAGTTTTAACTATCAATTCAAAAAAGATGGTAGACTATCAAAAACTGAAAGAAAACGAATTCATAAAATACAGCTTAACTCACCATCGCCTTTTTTGTGTGACTATGAATTATCAGCAAATCAATCTTCATCAGACTTTAAAACCCAATTTAGTGAAGTGATAGGAATTTCTAACAAAATTCCAGTTGCTACGCTAGATATTGGGATGGATAGAAATGATTATTTTAAAGAAAAATTAGAATTTGCGAAAAAATGTAAGCGAATTGATATCATACACAGAGCATGGAATGCTACCACAAGAGGAAACTGGTTAACCTTAATCAAATTTTTGAACAATAATCTATCCATTTGGTGCAACATGGTAAACATTAGCTCTCGTTATGATGACAGGAAGATTTCAAACCTTACCACACCAATTTTGCTTGGAGCACATAGTTGTGGGTTAAGAAGGGGATATGGTGGAGGAAAATTAATAGAAATACCAATGTTTAATCCTAACACGCATTATTTTGAATTTCAAAAAGCTCCTACAACTGGAAAAAAAGCTGCTTTTAATAACGCTTGGATAACATCTATCAATTCACAAATTAGAGAGCTTAACAATATGAAAGTTGCAATCGACCAACAAAAGCTTTACACAGATTTTGCACCAGATAAACAAGCTCTAGATGAATTTTTGAAATCTTTGTAGAGCTGGATGAAAATTATTTTGCTTTGAAATTTTTTTGCTAAATTTTTGGTTTCTAGCTTTTTCTAACTTGACACAATGAGTTTCAGGTAATCCAAATTTTTTGTTATCATATTGTCTACAATTTAGTTTATGACGTTTTTCTAATGTGCAATTTACACAAATTTTTTTTCTATAGTTCCAATCATATTCTTGTATTTGTTGTACTAGATGCTCTTCAGATTCAATCCAGTCTTTCAATCTTTCATTGTAGGGATTATTTTGTGCGATCCTTGTGAAAGATCTTTGGTTTCTAATTGATCTGAAGATCACTTTTTCTTGACTAACGTCAAGAAAAAATTTAGAATCCAATTGCTCCATGCCCAATCTTTTTTTGTTGAATAATAATTAAGTTTGATCAAAATGATCGATATCGATCATTAGGCTGAAAATGATTTTTTCCTTCTAGTCTTATTAGCATGACAATTTGGGCACAAAGCTTCGCAATTTTCAAGCCTATTATCGGCCCTATTGCCATTTTTGTGATGAAATTGTAGCAGTTCGCTGTATTTTCCACATTCATTACAGCAAAAATTCTGCCTAATCAAGGTCTTTTGCTTTGTGAGCTTGGAAAACGCTTTTCTGTATGCCTTTGTTTTGCTAGCCTTATCTACCACTAACAAAAAGCTTGCTGCAAATTCTAAAAGATCACTTTGGTTTTTGTTTAAATCAAAAATTTTCTTTGGATCAAATAGATGAGAAAATCCAGGAACTTTTTTGTCAAGCTTTTTGAAAAGCCGTTTTGACGGTGGTGTCACATAGTAATCTTATTTAACGTAAATCTTAGAAAGTGGGTAATTGTGATGTAACCTTACTCTTTAATCAATGTCTAGTCATATCGATATGACTATGAAGACCTATGACAAAGAAAAATTTTTACAAATAATGATAAACAAAGATATTAAGAAACAACTTGACTTACTTAAATCAATAATTTCAAATAAAAAAGATGAAACTTTCATTAGTTATGGTGAAGTAATTAATTTTTTAATTGACAGATTAAAAAACCAACCATTACATTATACATTGAATAGACTTTCAATAAGATTTCCAATTAGAACAAAAATAAATTCTTCAAACAACACGATTATGAAAACAAAATTACAAACTGTAAAAATAAATACATAGTCTACTTCAAAAGCTTAAAAACAGCTAAGCTAACTGACTGTATGAACGATGCTGACAAAATAGAATTAAAAAATGGTATGGACAACACTGATAAAATAAAATTAAAAAATTGTACTATAATAGACGATGTTGTTATTTGTGATATGGAACGAGAAGAGTACAAAAAGATGAAGAACCCTCCTGATGCCCTTGAGATAAATTTAGAAGATGAAGTTCCAAAAAACAAATCCAATGATGGAACACGATCTACAGAAGCTAATCCTTCAAACAAACAGGGGTGTGGATGTTCAATAACTGAAAACGAAATTGCTAATTTTTTGGCTAAATTTCAGATAAAAAAAGAAGAAAATAGTCTTTGAAATAGAATAGTTAGCTGTTCAATTTCAAAACACTAAACTTTGTATTTCTTACCCTCATTGACGATTATGACATTTTTTGAAACTTTCTTGTAAGCTTCAGGGTGTGTTGTGTGAATTGGATAAAGGGTTTTAGCATTAATTTCAGTAACAGTGTCCAGTAAATCTTGGCCTCTT
Source organism: Nitrososphaerota archaeon (assembly GCA_022564515.1). Classification (GTDB taxonomy): domain Archaea; phylum Thermoproteota; class Nitrososphaeria; order Nitrososphaerales; family Nitrosopumilaceae; genus DRGT01. The sequence continues at coordinate 857 of JADFLH010000056.1, read as the reverse complement.
GCATGGCCAGAACAATGAGACTGGAACCTCTTCATGTCAAAATGCTCAATCCAGGCGTCAATCCTATCCTGAGACATCGCCTGTTCCTCATTGTATGGCTCTGAGGCCGAATGGATGTATCTGGCGCCTGATTTTGGCTTCATATCGATCAGGGCTGTGAAGCTGTAATAGCCAATTGCGCACAAAACCTTGCTTTCTTTGGCAGCAATTTGTTCTGCCGTCCAGGCATTATGAAGGTCTAAAAACTCCTTGTTCTTTCCCCTGTAATCAGAGTTGGCGTATGTGCCAGAACCCCTTTTTGGGATATAGATTATGATGTGCTCATCATCGATATCTGGTACATCAAGGTGTGAATCCTTTGAAAGATATTTTAGAAAAAATGCATCGTTCTGTTTTACGACAAGCTTTCTACCAGTTTCTTGAGCTATATTATAGAATGTTCTAAATCGATCAACATCTTTGAAATTAAAATCCACAAAAACTAGCCTGTTAGTTTCTGAAACAATTTTTTTTGAATCTTTGTATACCTTTTCTTCACTTTCTTCTCTAGCTACATCAGCTATTCTGGTTCCTTCTGTTAGTAGTGCGATAGGTTTTACTTCTTTAGCTTTTTCAATAAAATCTTCGGTCATCTCCGAATGAGTTCCGTGTAGTCGTATATCACCAGTGTAAACAATTGGTCCCTCAGAAGTGTATATGATAAATCCATAGGCACCTGGAACAGAATGATCTACATGTATTGGTTCTACTTCTAGCGAGCCAATCTTTAGCTTATCACCAGTTCTAAAGGTGTTGATATCTCTTGGTATTGGTTCATCACTGAGTTTGTATGGTCTTGGTTTGAAATCAAGAATTTC
>JADFLH010000021.1 GCA_022564515.1 Nitrososphaerota archaeon | reverse complement strand
AGTAATCCAACCACGCCTTAGTATTCAAGACAAAAAGAATTTTGATATAATAAAAAAGTTGTTAATGACTGAACTTAGTATTTCGTTAACTGAAATCAAATCAAAAAAAGATGCTGAAATAAGACTTCGCAAAAAAATAATTCAACTCATTAAAAAATTTAAACTTGAAATTCCCACAAAAAACTTTTCCAAAATTACATACTACGCAATTCGTGATTTTATCTATCTTGGAAAAATAGAACCATTAATGCGTGACCACATGGTAGAAGAAATTAGTTGTGATGGTACAGCAATTCCAATTTACGTTTGGCATAGAGAATATGAATCCATTCCAACAAACATTATGTTCACGTCTGATAAGGAGTTAAATAATTTTGCAAGAAAAATTTCCTATATCTGTGGCAAACATGTATCAACTGCCAATCCAATCATAGATGCTACATTGCCTGAGGGAAGTAGAATTAATTTAACATTAGGTCATGAAATTACGAAAAGGGGAAGTACTTTTACGATTAGAAGATTTAGAGCGGATCCAATCACTGTAATTGATCTAATAAAATTTGGAACAATGTCACCAGAGATTGCGGCGTACTTTTGGTACACTACAGAGAAAAATGCCACTATGCTGATAGCAGGAGGGACTGCCAGTGGAAAAACAACCGCATTAAACTCTCTAACTGCCTTTATTCGGCCTGGTCAAAAAATTGTGAGTATTGAAGATACTCAAGAACTAAATTTACCACATGAAAATTGGATTCCTGCAGTATCAAGACAGAATTTTACTGACGGAAAAATTGGCGAAATTAATCAGTATGATTTGTTAAGAGCGGCACTACGTCAACGGCCAGATGTCATAATTGTTGGTGAGACAAGGGGTAGAGAAGCATACACCTTATTTCAAGCAATGGCTACAGGACATGGAGGATATTCCTCAATACACGCAGATTCAGTTGAGGCAACTCTTACTAGACTTGCATCTTCTCCGATGGATATTCCCACACAATTGATTGCAAACACTCTTGATATTATCACATTACAGATTAAGCTAAGAGTAAAAGATAGATCTGTTAGAAGAGTTATTCAGGTTTCTGAAATAGTCGGTTTAGATGAATCAGTAGATAAAATAAAAACTAATGAATTTTTCAAGTGGGATCCAATTACTGATACTCATAGATGTACAGGAACTAGTGTCGTATTAAACAAAATAAAGGAACGCCTAGGAGAAAGCACAGAAAAAATCAACGAAGAACTAAGAATGCGAAAAATGGCACTTGAATGGATGGTAAAAAATGATATACGACAACAAAAAGATGTTGCCAAAACGATCCTAGAGTTTTATGCAGATCCCGAAAGATTCACTGAAAGAAAACGAATAGTGGTTTAATCATGGATGTCTTAACTAAAAAGCCCGAATCCAAAAAAAAACTAAAATATCGTAAAAAAGATTCTGCATTTTCTATTCATATTATGAGTTATCGATTACTAAATAATCATGTTCAATTTTTGTATCCACGACTTGCCGGCTTAGAAAAGAATCTCAAACAGGCAATGCTACCAATCCCATTTGATGTCTATGTTTGCAGCATGGTATTTTTCAGCTTATTAGCTGCAGGAATAGGAGGAGTGATTGGGGTAGCTATAGCAATATTTGTAAATATTCAACCTCCAGTTATTGCAATTCTATTACCAATTATATCGACTGCTGGAATTGGTCAAATAACATTTTTTGTTCTGCAGTTTATTCCAACCATAAATGTCAAAAATCGCTCAGCAAGGCTAATTGAAGAACTTCCTCATTTTATTAGCTATATGGCCACACTTGCCACAAATGGTCTTTCGCTTGAAAAAATTTTCAAAGCTATAGCAAAAGAGAATACCAATGAAGAGATGGTAAAAGATTGTAAATTCATTACAAGAAATATAGAAATTTTAGGAATGGATTTACTCAGCGCGATAAATGATTTACTTAAACGAACCCCAAGAGGACCATATGCTGAAATGCTAGAGGGAGCCATAATTACTGTACAAACTGGAGGAGACTTGAAGCAATATTTTCTTGCTACATCTAGAGTTCAACTTGAGGAGAAAAAAATGAGTCTAAAAAAATCTACAGAATCACTTGGAGTCATGGCTGAGATGTACACCATTCTATTGATCGTATTCCCACTTATGGCTATCATCATGCTATCTATCATGGCGATTATGAGTCCAGATTTGGCAGGTTATGATTTAATCACATTAATGAATATGCTAAGCTATATCCTTGTTCCCTTTTTTGGAGTTCTATTACTATTCATGATGGATACAATGGTCCCCAAGAGGTAATAAATTGCAAAGAGTAAAAAGAAGAAAATCGAAAAGTGATAATGGGATTCCAAAACCATCATTAATTTATTCTGAAAAATTCAGAATTGGAATTGCATCTGCTGTTGCCAGCATTGTAATCTTGACTCTTAGTTTTTATCTTTCTGAATTTTCTGAAACAGACAGCACACGAAACATTGGGATTGTGTTTGGAATTTTAGCTGGAATCGTACCATTAGTACTTTTACAATTGAGAGAAGTGCATAGGAAGGAAAATATAGACAAAAATCTTCCTTTGTTTCTTTTAGCATTGGTAAGCTCAGTTCAAAGTGGGGCTAATCTAATGAAAGCAATTGAACACAGTGCTGATAGAAACATGGGTGCATTGACTTCTGAATTAAAGAATTTACGTGCAAATATTAGTTGGGGAATGCCAGTTGATGATGCTTTAGAAAATTTTGCTAAAAGAACAGGTACAAGAATGGCACAACGTGTTGTTGTACTACTTCAAATGGCAATGCACGTTGGTGGTGACATTGTAGATAATTTAGAAATGATTCAAAAACATGTTACAGAACTTCAAAATGTAGAAAAAGAGAGAAAGTCAAGTCTTCAACCGTATACTTACACAATTTACATTGCCTTTTTAGTTTTCATTGGAATAAGTGTAATACTTTCATCCCAATTTTTCTCAGAAATGAAAGTAGTTCAGGAACTACTTAAAGATAGTATTGATACGGATAGCCAGACAGGAGTTTTTAGTGCGTTAGCAACTCTTGAAATTGACAAGTTGAATCAAATTTTATTTAATATGAGTCTAATTCAAGCTGTTTTTGGCGGTCTTGCAGCTGGTAAAATTGGATCTGGCTCTTTTATTGCAGGAATAAAACATATTGTCATCATGATTGTAATAACAATCATTGCATTTGCACTTATCTAAATTATTATTCGGCACTACAGGGAAGGCGTTTTTGTAAACCAAGCTAAAAAGACTTGGGCAAGTCTATAATAGACCAGCGTTTAACAATTTATCCTGATTTTGTAATTACTTTTACAAACTTATCTTTATGTAGAATTTTCCATCATGGGAGGTTGTGACTAAAATAAGAACCAAACTCTTCATATCAACTATAATTGTAGCAATTGGAATCCTGTTAATTGCAGGAGCAATCAACACGTATGTAGAGGCAAAAACACAGATAGGTAAATTAAAAACACATGGCGATACATTAGAAATATCCACGTTTAGTGGAAAAGAAGTAACCTTTGTGAAAGCATTCCTATTGGAGGACGGGAACGTTGGTTTCAACTACTTTGCTTTTGATTCAAGCGGGATGTTAGTAACAAGTGCTTCGTGTATTGCTGACAATTCAATCTTTCAGGGCAGTGGTACTAGCACACTTTCAATTAACGTAGATACCACTTCATTCACATTAGTCGATTCTCTTGAAAATCCAGGAGAATGTCGTGAATCACCTATTATTACAAGGGGACAGGTTTCAGCAAGTGCTACTGGAAATGGGGAAGATTTTTTTCAAAGCTCAGGAACTACTATAAAATGTAAGACTTTCTCAGGATATGATGAGTGTAACAAAACAGTAGGACAGAGTTCTTCTCAGTCCGCAAATGTAAATTCGATAATAGTATTAAGCGTTAAACCAGATCTGGACGATCTATCAACCATTGCTTCTGGAAAAATTGGGAAAACCAACACAATACTTCAAACCTGGACAGTCCCCTAATCCCGTTTTCTTTGTTTATTTAAATTTCTCAATATTCAAAATTTTTACCATAAAGTGGAATACTGTTTTTAATCTTTGTCAATGAATTCGTTAGGGCTTGGGGGTTCAGGTGCCAATCCCTTTTTTTTTCTAATGTTAGAAATGGTCTGAGCTTGGAGAGATTTTGGGATTTCACTCCATGCTTTAAAATGAGTATTCCACATGGCTTTGCCTGCAGTCTGACCACGCATAACATCTGAAAGATCAAAAGTCTCTGAAGCTGGTACCTCGCCAATTACAATACTTACAACTCCCTTTTGTTGCATGTCAAGAACCTTTCCACGTTTACCGGACAAAACAGAGGCAACATTACCAACCAAGTCTTGGGGAACTCTTACCTCAATTCCCAAAATGGGTTCTAAGACAGTTGGTTGAGCTAACAATATAGCACCTAGGCATGCGCGTCTAGATGCAGGGCCTAATTGTGACAATCCTCTGTGTGCTGGATCCTCGTGTGGAACAAAGTGATGGAAAATAAACTTGCAGTTTCTCATTTGTTCTTTTGCCAGAGGTCCCTCTTTCATTACATCTTCAAATCCTGTCAAAATTGAATCAGTTGATTCCTGAATAAATTGAACACCCTTTGTTCCATTAATCATTACATTCCCTCTAGAATCAAACATCAGTACGTTCTTAGCAATGGCCGGATCCCATCCTTTTTCTCGCAAAATTTTGGCAACCTCTTTTTTGTCTTTCATATCACTTAGCTCACCAGTTCTTATCATTTCAGCAATGTCAGGCTCCAATGGTTCCACTTTCATGAATATCTTGTTGTGTCGGTTTGGTGATTTTGACATTATTGGTCCACATGAGCCTTTGATAGTTTCTCTATAGTTAATCATAGGTGGAGAAGTAATAATTTCAACTTTGTGTTCTGCTATCAGAGTAGTCGCAATATCAAGGTGTAAAACTCCCATTCCTGCAATGATGGTTTCGCCACTCTCTTCATCAATTTTGACAACAAGATTTGGATCTTCAATGGTGAGTTTTCGTAAAACATCGACAAGTTTTGGCAAGTCTTTTGGATGTTTTGGTTCTATAGCCATCTGTACAACGGGTTCTGAAACATACTTGATTCCTTCAAACATCTGAATTCCTTTAACGGTAGAAAGTGTTTGCCCAGCTCTCGCATCAGGCAAACCTAAAAGTGCCGGAATGTTTCCGGCTGAAAGCTCACCAACCATTTCTCTTTGGTTTCCCATGAAAAAGTTGACCGATTGTATTCTTCCTTCCTTCTTTGTGTCAATTATGTTAATCACCTGTCCATCCTTTACGGTGCCAGAGAACAACCTACCTATTGCTACAGGACCCGCAGCCGGATCCAAAGCCATGTTTACAATCATCATAACAGTTGGACCATCATCATCACAATTCAAAATGGCCTTTCCGATATCAGAATCAAGGTCACCCTTCCAGATCTTTGGGATTCGGTACTTTTGAGCAACATGTGGTGGAGGGTGATGTTTTACTACCATTCCCAAAATGGCTTCAGCAAGAGGCGCCTTCTCTACAAGAGCAGACAGATCCCCATCCTCCTGATATGCACTATAGACATCCTTGAAAGAAACTCCCTTTTTTTTCATTACTTCGACGTTAATTGCCCATCTATCCTTTGCAGATCCAAAAGTCACACTCCCATCTTGGATGGAGACTTTCCATTTTTCTTTGTATTCAGGTTCAGCATAAATGTCAATTAATCCATTAAAGTTAGAAATCACATTTGCAAGGGTTTCCTGCATCTTTTCCGGAGTGAGTCGCAGCTCTTTGATTAACCGGTCAATCTTGTTGATAAACAAAACAGGTTTGACTCTCTCATCAAGAGCCATTCTTGTCACGGTCTCAGTTTGTGTCATTATACCTTCAACAGCATCACACACCACAATAGCACCGTCAATTGCCCTAAGACTTCGTATTACCCTGCCAGAAAAGTCGATATGGCCTGGTGTGTCAATCATGTTGAGGACGTATTCCTTTTCGTCTTGGATATAATGTAGAGTAATATTTGCTTGGACAATAGTGATCCCTCTTTCTTGTTCTTGTTTCATTGAATCAAGTGCAAGGGCTGTTCCTGCAGAAGAGGGAGCTATGATTCCAGAATTTGCAAGAAGACTGTCACTCATAGTCGTCTTTCCGTGATCAACGTGAGCAATGATTCCAAAATTTCGGATCTGAGCTTTGTTTTTTATAATTTTCATTACTTGTTGAGTTGACTTGTATTTCATATTCGCAAATCCAAATTCTTTAGCTATTAAATCTTGTGTAGATTTAGATCAATAAATCATGTTGTCGCTAATTTTTCGAAGATTTGTTGAAGTTACAAAGTGACAATCATTTTGTTTCTTTCTTTTTGCTTCTAACAAAGGAACCAATTGAGTAAAGAATGTGTAGAACAAAAATTGTGTGATTTTATTGTTTGTGTTAAAAGTTGGATGAAATACTCTAAGCCCAATTTTTTTAAGATTTTTTACAAGCTTCTCATTATGAGAATTTTTCTCTTCCAAAAGAATTACAGTATCATCTTTTTTTGTTGAAAATAAACCCATGTGAGAAAACTGTTCAATCCTTTCATAATGAGCATCCAAACCAAGTAATTCGTAAAATTTTGCAGCACCATACATTGCTAAAGGATATGTATGTAAATTTCCTAAAAGAAATACTCGTTTTACGAATTTGACTTTTCTAGCCTCAGCAAGTGCTTTTTTGAAAATTTGTGGATTGTCAAGCATTGTGAAATTTGTTACAAGAGAGATGCATGTCAATGCACTTTGGAGAAAGCTTAGACTACCTCCTGTAATGCCATCAGAATGTAGAAATTTTAAATCAATAGTTCTTTTACATGCCTTTGCAAGTCTACTTTTTGGATTTGAGGTGATTGCTACTGACTCGCGTGCAAATTTTGCGACCTTTATGTTTGAAATTGTGTTCCCAGAAATTGAAACCAAAAAAACATTGTATAGTTTTGCAATCTGTTTATTCTTGATTAGTTCTAAAGGGTCAACAGCACGAACCCTCAAATCTGAAAATGCTTCTGCCAATAACGCTGCTGCAAATGAATCACCACTGCCACAAAAAATGGTTTTTTGCTGAGAAACTTTTGTAATGGGCGATTGGGGTTTAAAGATTTGCAAAAATTGTGTTTGTAGAATAATATCTTTTTCATATGCTTCTATTGTTTTCACATTGTGGTTTCACAAGTGTTACTATATTATAACTTCCAATCAAAAAGTCAGTATTTTTGATTTTTATTACCACCTAATTGAAAAGGTACATGGAAATTTCTGTTGGGCATACTCCAGATTCCGATGATGCGTTCATGTTTTATGGAATGTTTAATGGAAAAGTAAACTCTACTGATTTTACAATAAAACATGTAATAGAAGATATTGAAAAATTAAACAGAAAAGCTCTCAATCCTGAACTGGACGTCACTGCAGTTTCTGTACATGCATGTACACACATTCCAGACTATACAATTTTGAGAAGTGGGGGAAGTTTTGGAATAGGTTATGGTCCAATTGTGACATCTAAAAAAATAATGAATGTTGAACAACTCAAAAATGTAAAGATTGCAATCCCAGGAAAAATGACTTCAGCTTTTTTGCTTTTACGATTGATGATTGGAAAATTTGATTTTATAGAAATGAATTTCAACGAGATACCAAAAGCAGTTAAAAATAATCAAGTTGATGCAGGATTAGTAATTCATGAGACTCAACTGTCTTACGAACAGGAAGGGAATAAGAAAATCTTGGATATTGGAAAATGGTGGGATGAAAAAACAAACGGCCTTCCCGTTCCATTAGGTGTCAATGTTATGAAGAGTGAATTTGGGCCTGATACCATCAAAAAATTTGACAGTTTTCTACAAGAATCAATAGAATATGGACTCAAACATCAAGATAAGGCAATCGACTATGCAATGAAATACAGTAGAGGAAAACCACGGGAGCTTATTAAAAAATTTGTAAAGATGTACGTAAATGATGTGACAGTGAATATGGGCGAAGTGGGAGAAAAATCAATTAGAAAAATGTTCCAGATGGCCAAACAAAAAAACCTTGTACCGGATTTTATTTTAAAGATTGCTTAATTCAAGTTACAAGATTTTAAAACACTATATACAATTGACAGTAATTACGAGTTGAATCTATGGTTTTAGTAGACAAAAAAATTCTTTCAGGTGGAATTGTAATGCTAATAGTGGGAATTACAATTTCATTATATCTCAATTCAGTTATTCCTATAGGAACAACAGGAATGAACGAGGAAGAAACAAGAGATTTTTTGCTAAAACAACGAGAAAACCAGGATATGAATACTTTGGCGGGAATTTTGATAGGAATTGGTTTTCTTTTAGCGTTAATTAGTTTTGGAGCAAGAAGAAAAAGAAAGGACGGAGCAAAAAAAATAGAAAAAAAGCCAGCATCATAGATTGTAAAATGTTTTAATTAGAACAAAACAAAGAATCATTATTGATGCATGCTGAAATTAGTGTATATCCAATAGGTACAAACACAACTAGCGTAAGTTTTTACATAGCAAGAGGAATCGAAACAATTCAAGATCTAGATGGGATTCGTTATGAAGTAACCCCTATGGGAACTATGCTCGAATCTGATAATGTTGACAAAATTTTTGATGCATCAAAAAAAATTTTGGAGGCAATACATAATTTGGGGGTACAAAGAGTTGGAGTAGTTTTAAAAATTGATTCTAGAAAAGACAAAGATGTAAAACTTGAAGAAAAACTAGAATCTCTAAAAAAATATCTAAAACCAAAGAGTTAGAATTCTTTTAAAATGTTAAAAAAAGTATCACGTTGTGCAGGTAGTCTTCCAGCCTCCTTCACCATTGTTGCAAGTTCCATTACAGATGAATTAGTGGGTTTTCCTGCAGCTCGGTAAATTTCTTCCGAAAAAGCTGTACCGACAAGATCATTTCCCCCATTAGTCAATGCTACTTGGGCCAATTTCTGGCCATATGCTACCCAATAAACAGAGATATTGTTTAGAAAACCAGCTAACATCAATCTGGATATGGCAATTATCTTAAGGTCATAAACTGATGAGCATTCATGTGTAACAAGTTTTTCCTTTTCTAGTTCGGTGTTATCTAAACTAAATTTAAGTGGAATGAAAGTGATAAAACCTTTTGTTTTTTTCTGCAAGTCACGAATCTTGATTAAATGATCAATTATATGCTCCGGTTTTTCTACATGACCATAAAGCATTGTACAATTACTTTTAATCCCCATAGTATGTGCTTGTTCAATTGTTTCTAGCCACTCTTGACCTGAACATTTTCCCCTAACAATTTTTTGCCTAACATCTGTATGAAATAATTCTGCGCCCCCACCGGGCATGGAATCAAGACCTGCATCCTTAAGTCTCGAAAGAATTTCTTTAACAGAATTTTTTGTTAATTTTGATAAATAAAAAATTTCAGCTGCTGTGAAGGCTTTTATTTTTAATTCTGGATGATTGTCTTTGATAATTCTCATCATGTATTCATAATAATCTAAGGGAGCCTTCGGATGAAATCCTCCCACAATATGAATTTCAGTAGCACCCATTTGTTTTGCAATAGCTACTCTTTGTTCAATCTGTTTGGGGGTAAGAGTGTAAGCATCATCCTCATTTCCTTTTCTATAAAATGCGCACATTTGACAACTGGCAGCACAGATATTGGTATAATTCAGATAGTAAGATGCTGCAAAAGTTACAGTATCTCCTACCAGTTTTTTTCTAGAAAGATCAGCAACCGCTCCTAACATATGCAAATTATCATAATTCATCAATTCCATTCCGTCTTCAAAAGAAAGCTCCTCAATGGCGATTGCTCGCTCCAATGCTCTAGATTGGCCAATCAGTCGGTCTAACACGACACAAATCCATTCGTGAGTAAATATAAAATTTCGTCTTAAGATTGTAATTATCTTATATTATCAAATCATTTTTCCAGGCTGATCTTTTTTACAAATTCCCTTAATGTCATGATAAATCTAGATAGAATCTTGTTGAATTTGAAGAAAAACTCAAAAAATAAGTATGGATAAGATCATAATCTAAGAATGGTGCTTCCACTAGTAGATGAAGATAAGCCAAAATGCTACCTATGCCATGAAGGATTTGAGGATATTGAAGAGTTAAGAAAACATCAGCAAAGTGTTCATAAGGAGATTTTTGATTTTCGTAAGAAAGCAAAAAGAGAGTCAGCACCAGGCGATGTTACTGTGTTTTAGACTTTGTGGCTCTTTCTTGTCAGATTGATTTTAAAAGATCTTTAGCAATATTTTTACTGATTTGAGCAATGTCATAATCCTTTTCAAGCGAAAGGGCTTTTTTAAAAAATTTCAGAGCCTCTTTTACTTTCCCTTGTTCACCTAAAGATAGCCCTTTGTAAGCAAAAGCCATAGCACATTTTTTATCTATTTTTAATGCCTCATCATAACAACGAATTGCGTCGTGATATAATTCCAAGGTATGTAATGCAGAACCCTTGTTTGTTAAGGCATCAATATTTTTGGGATCTAATTTCAATGCTTTTTCATAAAATTTGATCGATGTTTTTAATTTTCCAAGATTTTGAAGTGTGGTAGCTTTATCAACTAAGGCTTTAATGTTATTGGGATCATTTTGAAGAATTTCATCATAACACTTCAGCGCTTGAGCATAGTTCCCGTCTTCACAGTGCTCATATGCACTGTCTAACAATTTCATAAAATTTTTTTTCATTATTTAAAAATAATAATTCAGCTGTAATATACATTAACTAATTATCAGCAGCAAAGCAATTTTAAGAGGCCGCCTTATCACGAGGATCTATTTCTAGGGATTTATTAAAGCATTCAATTGCCTCATCGTATCTCCCAATACTTCTTAGGGCAACTCCTTTATTATTCCAAAGCTCAGAGTTTTTTTGATCAAGTAAAAGTGCTTGTTCAAAATATCCTAACGCATCTTCAAATTTCCCTTCATCAAGTTTTGCTTTCCCATTTTTAATTAAATCAACGATTTGATTCACAAAGTTAATTGGTTTAGATTTGTTTTAAACATAAAATTTCAAGAACATAATACAATGATTTTGAAAATATCGCCTATATGAATAAACCAATATTATATGAAAATGGATTTTGATTAAACATTCATTTAATTTTATCGTGAAAACTTAAATGTGTTTTAATCTCAATGAGAAAATGTAGTATGGATGAAATAGACGAAAAAATTTTGAAGAATTTACTTGTTGATGCTAGAGTATCTGCAAGGCAATTAGCACTAAAACTTGGCTTGTCTACAGTTACAGTATTATCTAGAATGAGTAAACTTGAAAATCAGAAAATCATAAGAGGATACACAACTTTACTTGATCACGAAAAATTAGGTTATGATTTAACTGCCATTATTGAAATTATAGCAAAAAAAGACAAAATCATTCAAATAGAAGATAGGTTGTCAGAAATGGAAAATGTTTGTGCAGTATATGATGTTACTGGAAATACAGATACCTTGGTAATTGCAAAATTCAAAGGACGTGAAGAACTGAGTAAATTTGTGAAAAATCTTTCTACCATACCATATGTTGAAAACACAATTACCCATGTAGTGTTAAATACAGTTAAAGAAGACTTTAGAATTACTTAACAATGAAGAAAATTCCAATTTGTCTAATACTAATACTTGTTTCCTTCTTTAGCGTTGCTTACGGAGTAGAGGTGGCAGATACAAAAGCAAAAAATGAGTTAATTGTATCTGATGAAGAAAAGATAATTCTTTTTTCTACAGCTATTTTGATATTGATTGGAATAATCATCTATATGACCAGAAATATTATTCTCAGAAAAAAAACAGCTTATGACAAAGGAAATTTTTCCTCACAAAAAAACCGTGATTATGAAAAATATCATTCTGATTGGTCAGATGATTATGAAGAATTTGAATCAAAGTCAAGCGAAGATGATAAGACATTCAGAAAAGCTGCTAAAGAGTCATCATTGACAAATTATTATGAAATTTTCGGATTAGAAAAAAGTGCAACCCACGATGAAATTAAACAGAGATTTAGAAAATTAGCTAAAGAATTACATCCCGACAAGAAAAAAAATAAAGATGCGGAAAACAAAATGACAGAGGTTAACAAAGCCTATGAAATTTTATCAGACCCTGAACGCAGAGCACGATATGATAAATATATCAAAGTTTCTTAGGCTAAAATTACCTTTTTTCAAGTCTAATTATAGTCATGTTAAGTTCCACGGTAGAGGATGATTGCTTACTATTAGTTAGATTTGTGTACAGGGTAAAAATAATGGGTTTGTTCTCAATGATAGCATTTGTGGTAACTAAAATATCACAAAACTCAGTATTTGGCCCAAGCATCGTTGTAGATAAAAATTGGATTATGGAAGGGTCGTTAATTATCCCCTTTATTTTATAAACATAATTTTTGGAAAAATACACTCCACCTCGCCATGTTGGACGATTTACAGGCACGGGAGATTTGATTATTTGTGCGTCAATTAGGGCAAATGTTTTGTCGTCAACAAATAATGAATAACTGAGTTTTTTCTCTTCTTGAATCCGCATTAAGAATTCCAATAATTTTTCATCTAAGGAATTTGCCATCGGGAATGCTACTTCCACATCTTTAAAAATTAGAATATTAATTGAGCTGCAATGCATCAATTCGCCACCTATCCAGCATTGAGAAATGAGATCATTGGTTTGCTAGTTGAAAGAGGGTTAAATGATGTTGGTTATACTGAAATGCTAGATTATACTATTGATTTATTTGAGAGTCAAGGTCTTGGAACAGATTATTATGGTTATCATAATATCAATCATGAATTAGAAGTAACCTACGTTACACTACTGGCTGCAAAGAGAGATAGTGTCATTAATAAAATTTCTAATGAAGATTTGAAATATCTATATGCTGCTTCCCTGTTTCATGATTTTGATCCTCAGAAAAGTGTTGACAAGCCACATGAGGATAACGTACTAAAATTCATCTCAACAGATAAGAATCTTAGAAAACATATTGAAGCGGTTAATTTAGATCTTGAAATTGTAAAGGCATTAATTCTTCGAGCCACTTATCCGTGGGTAGGTCAACTAAAAGAGAAGGCAGAAAGACAAATTCAACAATGCTTTAAAAAATCAGAATTAGCAAAGAACGATAAATACGAACAAGAACATATTATGGAGTTAGGCTGGTTTCTTTCAATAGTCGACCGGGTAAGTGGCTACACTTTAGGAGATTTTTCAAAGGCAATGGATATGGCAAAGATGAATGCCCATGCCCTAGCATTGCCCCCAACAATGATTGTACGTGGGTCTGTAGCTTATTTCGAAGAGTTGCTTAACAATGAAACGGATATGTGTTATCGTGTTCTTCAATCATTACCAAAACACATGAGGAAAAATTTTTTTGATAATGTCCTTTCTTTTATGAAACTTAGACAAGAAGAAATTCAGATACAAGCAGATGGTTTATTTGAAAATCTTCAACTTGTACCAATTATTGAAAAAATGCCCAAAAGGCAAGACCCTGAATTTATTAAAACGCTCTTTTCAATTTACGAAGAATTACCAAGTCCATTACGATTTGCATCTGAAGGATTTGGAGAATCAGTAAAGGATCCTAATGTCATTCTTAATACACTGAGATTAAATGATAGCAATGGAAAGATAATTGGATTTGCGAAAGGAGGGCCCCTTGAAAATTACCAGCTTCGTCCTGAAATCAAAGATGAGAATTTTGGTCTTCATAACACGGTTTTCTTAGAACCTCTTTCTATCAAAATGGGTTATTGGGGACTAAAAGGTGGAAGCGAATTGCGTCACTTGTTCAGTATGCAAGCACATGCGAAGTTATTCAAGTATCTTACAAGTTTCGCTCTCAGAAACGTAATTCAGAAAAGAGTTGAAAATAATGAAAAGGCGGAGTTTGTGACTTTATTTGATCCTGAACGATGGGATTATTACAGAATTGAATTATAGTTTTTAATTATTTACCAGGTTTTCCTTTTCGTATAATTGGCAGAGTTAGAAGTGAGTTTGGAATTAGAATTATTTCTAAATCTTTCCTCATATCGTTCTTTACAATTTCAAATGCTTCATTAATCGTTGATGCTGGAATCATTTTTGCGGCCTTAATAATTTTTGGCAAGGCAGAACCAACTATGATCACTTTGCAATATTTCAGAACATTTGCCATCATGAATGCTCGCTGTTCGCCAGCTTTAAATTCATCCTTATGATCAAGAATTTCATCTATTGTCATGTTTTTTAGCATTTCAAAAAATCTTTGTTCAGCAATTCCCTTGCCTTGACCTTCTTTGCATGTTGCAGGTATGATGATATAGCCTCCATTTTTTACAACTTGAGTAGGAAGATAGAACAGATAACTAGCTGCCCTGCTGGTTTGATACAAGTTAGCGTCTTTTGGATACCCGATTCCACAGACTGCTACGTCGTATGATTTTGTTATTGGAATTTCATAAATTTTTTTTGCTTTTTTGACTAGAGTTTTGTATGTTTCCAATGGTTTTCCTGCTTTGATGTCAACAACATTTTTTTCTTCATTAAAAATAACATTTATGATAAAATCTAGACCTGCTTTTGTCCCAATTTCGACGATATTATCATGGAAGATGTTTCCATTAATATTTCCAATTCTTGTTTTTGGGTGATCAATAAATTTTCTAGAATGCATTTTACTAATTGTCTCATCTCCTGCAACACCTATGGCCAGAGTTTTGTATCCACCACTATAGCCAGCAAATTGATGTGGTTCTACAACTCCTATTGAAATCAAAAAGTCTGCCTCATATGCTTGCTTAGAAATTTTTATTGGAATTTCATCTTTAGTATTTCCAAGTGAAATCAGATTTTTTTCGTCTGTTGCATCATGATCAATGATTTGATAATTGCTTACAATGTTTTCACCGTATTTTCCTACTTTTTCGGCATAACTCATCTTCCTATGCATGCCTGAAGCGATGAGTAATTTTAGGTTGGGTTGTTTGATTTTTGCTTTAATTTCTTCAATTAGAGGTGGTAAAATTTCTTTTTCAGGACATGCTCGTGAGATATCAGTAACAATAACACAAATAGTATTTTTTTCCTTAACCATTTCAGAAATTCTCTTTGAATTAACGGGGTTAATTAGAGCATTTTTAGTAGCATCAACAATGTTTGTTATTGCGGGTCTTAAGTAACTGGAAGCTAGAGTTACTTTGAATTCTCTAGGAATATCAAATGTAATCTCTTTTTTTCCATAAGGTATTTTGTAACTAGTCATTTTCAACCCAATAATATTTTATGCAAAGCCTTTAGTACGATAAAAATTTGAATCTGGCGTGTTAAGAGTGGGTTTATTGTTCATGATAGGGCTCATTTGGGTCTCAATTATTCCCACTAGTCACGCTATCGACCCACTTGATAGAGTACCCATATCATCCCCACGCTTGGAAGATTTTTTTCAAAATCCTGTTTCAAAAAATATAAACATAAATCAACAAGTTCAGATTGCAGCACACATAACTAACAATCAAGAAATTGATCAAAAATTTGTATACATTGTGCAAATAAAAGATAGAGAAAATGTAGTTATTCATTTGGTTTGGATTTCAGGAGAATTAAATCCGCATCAAACACTTAGTACTGCTGTGTCTTGGAGACCGGAGTTATCAGGATCATTTGTAGCAGAGATTTTTGTTTGGGAAAGTTTGATTAACCAAGATGCGCTATCAGAATCTATTTCATTTGATATTACAGCAAGTTAGGCAATGTAATTTTTTTCTTACATGGCAGTGTTGAGAGAAATTGAATGAAAGAATTGATCACCTTTTAAAAACATTAGGTCCTGGAGTTTTATTTGCTAGTACTGCAATTGGTGTTTCACATTTAGTTCAATCAACTAGAGCTGGTGCAGATTTTGGTTTTGCGTTAATTGCTTTTGTTCTGTTAGCTCTTTTATTCAAATATCCCTTTTTTGAATATGGTTCTCGTTATGCTAATGTTACTGGAACAAGTATAATTGATGGCTACAAAAGATTAGGTAAAAATGCACTTGTTCTGTATTTATTGATAACAATTGGTTCAATGTTTTTTGTTACAGCTGCTGTTGGTTTTGTAACAGCAGGATTTCTGGAAAACTTGTTTCATATTGAATTTCTAGGAATATGGACTGTTGTTATTTTGTTTGTAATATGCGGTGGGATTTTAAGTGTTGGAAAATATAGAGCTCTTGATGGGTTAATCAAAATTATTGCTTCAGTTTTAGTTATTACCACAGTCATTGCCTTTTTTTTAGCTTTGATTAATGGCCCTGTCGAAAAAGTTGAAGGTTTTGTACCTAAACAGATTTGGAATCAAGCAGGAATTTTCTTTTTAATAGCATTGATGGGTTGGATGCCTACAGCAGTAGACCTTTCAAGTTGGAATAGTTTATGGACTCTGGAAAGGATAAAACAAACGAAATTCAAGCCTAAATTAAAAGAAACACTACTTGAGTTCAGATTAGCCTATCTCATAACAGCTGTTTTAGCTCTATTGTTTATCACTTTGGGTTCCTTTGTATTTTTTGGTTCTGGAGAAACATTACCTAACAACAATTCATTATTTGCACACAAAGTGGTTACATTGTATACTGAAACCATTGGAGATTGGAGTTATATCATAATTGCGTCGTCGGCATTTAGTGTTATGTTTGGTACCATAATTGCAGTGTTTGATGGCTATTCAAGATCATTGGGAAGAACGTTCGAGCTGTTATTTGAAAAAAATGATTCAATTCAAAAATCATTTTATCATAAAAAAAAGTATATTTTATTCATCCTCATAATAGCAACTGGATCTTTTATCGTCATTTTCCTTTTTGGTGACAAATTAAAAGAATTAGTTGATTTTGCCACAACTATTTCATTTCTTATAGCTCCGGTGATAGCTGTTTTTAACTTTAAGTTAGTCACTGGGAGATATTTTGAAAAAAAATTTCAACCTTCAAGATGGCTTAAAATCTTAAGCTATTTGGGGATAATTTTTCTAACAGGTTTTGCTGTGTTTTTCATTGTAACTAGATTTTAACCAAAAAAAAAAATAATTGAATTTGTTTGATCTTGAATTAAACGGGTTTCTTAAAAACCCAAATTATGAAAATTCAGATCTGTAATTTGCCATGTGGTTAAATAATTTTTACAATATTCCGCTAATATTACCTCCTATCAGTATGTACCATGACAATAGGCTATTGTGTCAAGTGTAGAAGTAAAAGAGAAATTAAAGGTGCCAAAGCAGTTACCATGAAAAATGGTAAACCAGCAATTTCTGGCACCTGTCCAACATGCAGTACAAAAATGTTCAGAATAGGTAAAGGCTGAACATTCACCATTTTTTTTTAAAATTAAAAAGAAACTCGAAATTTAATTTATTTTGCAGTCAATTTATCATGAATTTGTGCTAGAATTAGTTCAGCTTTATCTTTATTCTCAAAGCTTTCTTTGACATCATCCATTATGGAATCAATTTCAAAACTTTTGTTTACCAATACATTGGCAACGTGATCATCCAGAGTTCCTTTTCCAATCAAATAATAGGCAAAAACAGTATTTTTTTGGCCTATACGATGTAATCTATCTTCTGCTTGCTGATGTATGGCTGGGCTCCAATCCATCTCAGCAAAAATCACATATTTTGCACGATTCAAATTTATGCCCACATTGCCCGCTCTGAGTCCAGCAATCATTAATTTAGTTTGACCATCTTGAAACGAGTCAATTTGTTCCTGTCTAAATTTATCAGATTGCCCACCAATGATTGTTGCAGGTAAAAATTCACTTAGATTTTGATTAAGAAGTTTATGAATTACTTTGTGATGACAGAAAACAACTACGCTTTCTTCAATCTCCATTATATTTTTTACAAAATTTATCACATGAGGTAATTTTGCAACACCTGCCGCTTGTCTTTCGCGATGAATTGCTCTTTGATAAGAAGCAGATTTATCAAATGCACTTTTGGCCTCTTTCTGTTCTGCTTCAAGTTTTTCCCAAATATTACCCAGTTCATTAAAGTAGTAATTTGTATCAGCGTCAATTACTTCTTTGTATCTGACTTTTTCTTTCAGTTCTTTTAAAACATCTGACTTGCGTCTTCTAAGCATCACATGTTTTTGTAATTGCTTTCTCAAGGATTCACGTTTGGTTTCAAGAACTATTGCCTTTCCCTTATCATTAACATAACAAAAATATTCACAGAATTCTTTAAAACTACCTAGTAAACCTGGTCTTAAAATATCAACTATTGGCCAAATTTCAGAACCGCGATTATAAATTGGAGTTCCGGAAAGACCGATTCGATATTTTACTGATGGTAAAGCAGCTAATTTTTTTACAGCTGAATATTTCTTCGTTGTTTTAGAACGTAAATACTGTACTTCATCACAAACAATTGTCTTTATCCCAATTTTAGATAAATCATGAAATCGTTTGTATAGTAAATCATAATTAATTATGTAAAAATCAAATTTGCCAAGTTCTTCAGTTTTTCCTCTTCGAATAATTATAGAAGATGGCACATCATTTTCTATAATATGGCCGTTCCGGCTCTTTTTTTTCAGAAATTTTCCAATCTCTCGTTGCCAATTATTCAGAGTGACTAAGGGAGCAATCACCAATGTTGGATATGCCTGTTTTTCTCTAGATAGATAAGCTAAGGTTTCAACAGTCTTGCCAAGTCCCATTTCATCTGCTAAAAGTGCATTACCACTTGATTTTAACAGAAAGTCCAAACCTTCTTTCTGAAAATTTAATAATTTTCCACGAAATTGTGGACCTGGTTTTGCTCTTTGGAGTTTTTCAATTTTTGAAACAATTTTTTTGCCTACAATAGGGTTTGGTGTTTTTCGTTGCCAAGCAGATTTTGAAAGAATTTCAAGAGGATATCTTTCCAAAATCCATCTAATTTGTTTTAGATTTGCGATACTGTCAGGTATTATTGCTTCATTGGGTCCTTCTCCATACCATGATTGTGGTATCAGTTTGGATACCATTGAAACGACACGAGGACCGGTTACTTTCCAGCTCCATGTTTTTGAGTAATTATCCAATATGTATTCTAGTGTTCCAAAATTTTTCATAAATATCTCTTGATTTTTTCCATCTATACTTTTTCGGGTTTATGAATCTTAGGGGTACAGAAAGGCCTTAACTAAGACAACTTTTAATGACAAAAAGTACAAGAGCAAATATGGAGTTCTTTCAAGACACAGAACCTGATCTGAATAAACCCATAATCATTGCTGCCATGCAGGATATGGGGAATGTGGGCGGTATTACGGTGGATTTTATCAATGACAGATTAAAGACTAAGAGATTCAGAGTTGCCAAATCATCTTACCCGACTTATGTCATAGATGAGGGAGGTCACATTAGTTTACCTAACGAAAATTGGGAATACAGACATTCAAGTGATTTGATAATATTTGGTGGAGGTTCTGGACAACCACAAACAAACGAAGGGATTCATAGTTTGTGTCAAGACGTCATAGATATTGCCAAAAAATATTCTGCCAAATTACTCTATACGCTAGGAGGATTCCACACTAACAGAAAATTAAATAATTCGCCAAAAACTTTTGTGACAACCACATCGCTACAACTTTACAACCAATTGAAGAAACTAAATATCGATATGACACCTCAAAAATCTCTGATTACGGGATTTAATGGCATTATTCTGGGATACGCGAAGATGAATGACATTCAAGGAATTGGAGTATATGGAGAGTTAAATGATCCTGAAATTCCTCAATATCGTGCTGTAAAAAGCATAATTAAAACATTAGAGAAATTAACATATCAAAAATTTGGAAATACTTCAGAACTTGATGAAAGAGCACGTGTAGTTGATGAGAAAATGCAAAAACATTGGTCAGGGCATTATAAACAATAAAATTCTATTATTTTTGGTCATGAGTTTGTTCACTATGCGGTTTGGTAAATTCATCATGGCAATCACACTTACATAAGTAAGTCTTATGATCACTTTCACAATCTATACATTGATAATGTTTGTGACTCTCACAATTAGAACAGATCATATATTCAGTGATTAATATAATGGCTAGAAAAGTTTTTCATTTTTGATGATTGTTAATAAAAAGTCGAAATAACCTCCTATATTGAGTACAATACAAAACCATTGAGCATGAAAATCCAACTTGAATCAACAATTATTGCCCAGCCTCGTGAAAAATAATAGATATTGGATCTTAACAAGCTTAATTAAAACAATCCATAATGAATGTAAGAGTTATTCTATTAGGACTAGTTGCCACTATCTTACTTGTTTCGAATATGCAAATGGTGGATTCTGTTTTATGGGACTTGCAAATAGAGCTAAATTTTGAACAAAATTCTCTTCAAAAGGGAGATATTCCGATAGTTTTGGGTTCTGTAGTTGATCATGCAGGAAAACCAGTTTCAGAGGCTGAAATAAAAATTAGATTAGGAAGAAATTCGGTGATAACCACAACAGATGCTTTAGGAATATTTGTCGCAGAATTTCCTGAGTTTGCTGGAACCTCAGGATATCATGTTGTAAATGTGGTAGCTACCAAGGGC
Source organism: Nitrososphaerota archaeon (assembly GCA_022564515.1). Lineage (GTDB taxonomy): Archaea > Thermoproteota > Nitrososphaeria > Nitrososphaerales > Nitrosopumilaceae > DRGT01. The sequence continues at coordinate 5,221 of JADFLH010000021.1, read as the reverse complement.
GATAAAATAGGCCTTAAAAGTTCAAACTTTCAAGTATTAGGCAAAATATTGGTTTATTCTCATACCGAGAAAATGTTATCAACTGAAGAGGCTACAAAATATCTACAAGCTTCAATTGAGGATTTTGAAAAGGATCCAATTGGTTTAATTCTTTACAATTTCTACCAAGATTTACAAACAAAATTGCTTGAAGAACAATCTTTACAAGTTGAAATAGATAAACAACAGCAATTAATCGAAGAGCAGAGAAAAGTTTCATTACAACTAGCAGAAAAAATTATTGAGCAAGAAAATCCCGGGGCAGGCACATATTCTGGTTATAAATATGACAGATTCGTTGGAAATCTGGATTACTCTGTTAAAGAGATTTTTGTTAATCAGTTAAATTATACTGTAACTGTTTTTGAAAAAGCCCAGAAAGCAATGGATGAAATTTTAGAAAATGGTGGAACATTGGATAAAGCAATGCAAGCATATTATGAAAAAGCTGCTATCTCAAGAGAATTAATGAATTCCTTTACTGTAATTAATGAAATTGGAAATGTTACAGATTCTGGAAATTTTACCAATACTGAAATCTATTCTGAATTAGAATTTCTTACAAATTCCACAGAAATTCAAAATAATGAAGACAGTACTAGTTTTATTCTAAATGTGAATGGCACCTATATTGATGTAGGAAAATCAGGTACTGTGATTTATTTTAGTATTAATGGCACAATTGTAGAATTAAACGTGACTGGCACCCAAATAGAACAAACAACAAATTCTTCACAAAACTAATCTATTTTAATTATAACCTTTAGAAATCGATACTAAAATCATTCATACTTTAATAGGAAGGATCATGCCAGAAATCTTTAATCTAAGTATTTCTCAGTATAATTGGGCATAGGGCAATTGGATATTCAAGATATTAAGGAAAAATTACTGCTATTGGGAATTACAGCAGGGCTATTCTTACCTATCAGAATGATATTCATGACGTATGTCTCAGAGCATTGGCTAGGAAGCTTTGGATTAGTTACAGTATTTGGTTTATTGTTTATCTATCTCATAAAGAAAAATAAGCTAGGGTATGTGGGAAAAATTTTCGAAAGGCAGATGAGAAAAACAATTGGTGGAAAAACTGGAAAATACATAATAGCGTTTACGATCGTATTTTTAATCTATTTTGGCACAAGTATGTTTCTGATTGATAGAGGAAATTCAGTTTATTATGATGATAAGGAAATACTTTTTTTAACTTTCCAAAATGATCAACATCTTACATTAGAAAATTTTCCGGTACAACAACTTGAAGGCCCTATTCCATTAGCTACAAACCTTGAAGTACTTTTCTGGTTATCAAATTTTGAGTACGCGCTATCAATCTCACTTGCTCTAATGGATGACTTTTCTGATGGATGGATAGGGAACCTTATTGCTATAGTTTTTATTGAACAGTTAGAGGTTTTGGGAATACTTTATTTTTTTAGGAGAAAATACAAGACTACAATTCATGTTGAAATGTAATAAAACAGAGAAAAAATAAACCACAGAAAATGTAAATTGAAATAGAAGATTATAACATAAATTACATTATTTTTTACTGGAAAAAATGGGCTAAAGAATTTTCAGATTGGAACGTTCTCAAGATTATTTCGGTTTTTAAATTATGTCTGGGCCCAAAGATTCACTTCGTTTTCCTAGAGAATTTCAGGTTTTTTCTATGATTTGTTTCATGTTTTCCATTATTTTTTCCATTTCTTTCATGCGTTCATCAAATAATTGGTCGCTTAAATTATCTGGTTTGAAGAGTGTGATGATAATTGCAGAGTGTTCTCCATTAGAAACCACTCTCATAGGGACATGCCACGTTGCTTCATTGTCCACAAATAGGTGATCTAATATACCGAGTTGTTTGTTTTCGTTAAATTTCATTTTAGCGGGACCCCTTGGAGTGGTAAATGACCACCAGCCATCATCATCTTTCTCAGCATCTGACATAATTTCCTTGGGGCAATCTAAAACTGCATCAAAAACATCAGCTGTTTTACGATTTACAAAAATCGTAATTGTGTTGGACCTAGTCATGATTCAAACATTAAATGAATAATTAAAAAACGTATAGTAGAAATTGTAAGTGCTTTCTAGCGGGCCCAAATGTTTCAGCACCTATAGCGGCGCATTTTTTGGATTCAGAAATTACTTAGAGGACTTTTCTTCTAAATACGTTGTTACTTCTCTTTGGATTTGTTGTTTATAACGAGTAATTTCTTGATGTATTCTGTATAGTAACTCTTGACCCAATCTTTGATTATGTTTATGATAATATGCATTGGAGTACTCTTGTTCTTTGCTTCCAAGTAACCAACCAATAATAAAATCTGATTCGTTTTGTGGATTCCATGAAGATCTTAACATTGGATAATAAACTTCTAAAAAACCCTTCAAATCACTTTCAATTCGTGTAAGGTCGTGTTTAACGAATTCAAAAAAATCTTCATCTTTCATAATTTTATCCTATAACGAATCATTTACAATCGTCGTATATTCAAACCATCCCCGATTCATCCACTGATGAAGTGAATGAATAATCAAATAATGAAGTTTTGGTGACTGTGAAGAATATAGTATAATCTAGCTTCGATCTCTTATTTTCTTTTCCAAAATGTTAATCATTTCATTAACCATGTAGTCTCCGTCATGTACATGAGTTATTCCTACTATCTCCTTCATTCGAGCCATTGTTTCACTAGAAATTTGTAATTGGGGCATACAATAATTTGATATTAGCCACATATAAGCCCCTTTGTTACAAATTTCTAATGTCTAATACTTTTTTCAAGTCTCAAAGTAATTTAGCTAAATCGAAAATTTCATACGGCCCGAAGGGATTTAGCTCCCTTTATGGGAAATAATTTGGGCGCAATTACGTTTAACAGTTCGTATCAAATGTAAAAGACTAGTTTTCATTTTCACTCTATGAGACATCATGGAGATGCAGGATTATCCCAATACCATTTCTGTTTGTAATGTTCTGGTTTTGATGGATGAGCTTTTTTGTAATGTCGTAATAATCTAATTTCTTCTGTAAAAGTCATTTTACATTTTTTACATTTATGTGGTTTGAGTTTTTTCATTGTATTTTTCTCCCACTATAATGCCTGATGAGATCTTCTATGTACTTCAATTTCTACTGAATGTCCAATATACCCACAAAACTCACATGATTCTAGTCCTAGGGCTTCTAGATTTGATGGAATTGATATCAAAAATCTCATTTTATCTATTAGCTGTGCTTTGTGTTTGTGTCTATCAGTATGCTTCAAAAACATTTCAAGATTTTCTAATTTCAAGTCTTGTGCAGTCATGACCATTCCATCTTGTATGTAGGCCTGAATGTTTTTTTCTTTCAGGTATGCCATTAGCTCTTTGGCTAACTCTGTGTTATTTGCACAATCTACTATCATTTTTTAATCTTAATGATGTAATGTTCATAAAGCATTCTACTATTGTGTAATCTTAGATAGGACTACGCAAAATTGGGTTAACAGTTCGTATCAAATGTAAATAAGAAAAAGCTACTTTCTAAAAACTAGAAATATTCTTGTGCCAACAAAGATGGCTACGGCGGCAGCTATTGCACCGATCACAATATACTGTTCTAAATTATCTGCCATTTTTAATCGCATTATAGCAACAACATTCATCCCACGTACAATTTGGACAGGTTTTTGGGGAATCACTTTTCCTACATTCTTGGGGCAAACATTCACAATCAGCACATTTGATTTGAAACATGGATATTACATACTTCCCTTGGTCAAAAACCTAATTCCGGAAGTCATCAGTAAATCAAGACTCGTGCCAGTTTATTTCACACACATTACAGGTTGCTCTGATGCCATTGTAACGTGGTTCCCAATATGGTTTGATTTCACTGTTACAAATCGGACATTCCACTATTTGGTGGTCATCAATGTTTTCATGTACGACTTTACTTTTAGAAAAAAAATAGAGTTTCATGCAGAAACCTCCGTTTGGATATTCTTGTCGATATAGTTTCTTATCGATTCTTTTGATGCAGCACCAGCTGCTTGGGAAACTACTTGACCGTTGCGAAAGATCGCAAGAGTGGGAATACTAAAGATGTTGTATTTTGATGCGAGTTCTTTGTTTTGTTCCACATCAACTTTGACGAAGTTTACTTTGCCTTCGTATTCCTTTGCAAGCTCCTCGACTATGGGTGCTACGATGCTGCAAGGACCGCACCAGGTTGCCCAAAAGTCAACAAAGACAGGTTTGTCAGAGTTTATGACTTCTTGTTCCCATTGTTCTTTTGATATGTTTTTCATGGGATTTCTAATGAAAAAAAGTAGATAATATCAGCTAAACTCTAAATGATATTTTTCAATATCTTTTCTTAGCTGACATTATCCATTCCTGTCTGTTAAGAAGGGCTATGAATCAAAAAACAAAATACATCGGAATGCTTGCAATTCTACCTTTAGTTATGGTAGTATTAGCAGTTGACTACATCAATGAGGCTGCCGCACAACCAGCAGAAGGAAGTCCAGGCCAAGTTTCACCAAAATCCTATGGATCAGCAACTGATGACATAGTATGTGGAGACCGCCTTTGTAGCACACCTGAAGGAAGCACCGATCCAGTAAACGTAGGTAGAGCAAGTTAGAGCATAAAAGTATAGAAGAGAAGAATTGAAAATTCTCTTTCCCCTTTTTTTTCTTTTTAATCGTAAAAAAAATTCCTAAGATGGTCAAAAATAATCTCTATCACAGATAGTTTGGGAACCTTTTATTGAAAGAAGAATTATGTGTTATCCTATTGGATGAGGAACCTAGTACCTCCATCTCTGAAGTATTCATGGAGTTAGCAGGTGAAAGCCGATATGCTATTCTTCAGATGTTGGAAGAACAAAAGTGGAGGTCAGCACAACTAGCAAAAGAACTAAACCTTACAATACAGGAGACACATCGGAACACTACTAGATTAGCCGATGCAGACTTGATAAAAAAAGACTCGGATGGATTTTTTTCACTGACGCCTTATGGCAGAATCATGGTATCCCAACTTGGCTCTTTTAGCTTCCTAAATAAGTACAAGGAATATTTTGGAGAGCATTTCCCTTCAGATCTACCTTCAAAATTTCTTCAAAGAATTGGAAACTTGAGTAATTGTGAATTGATTCATGGAAATTTTGCCATAGTTGATAAAT
>JADFLH010000055.1 GCA_022564515.1 Nitrososphaerota archaeon | reverse complement strand
TGATGGAAAAGGTGTTGTTTGAGCAGTTACTTGATTATCTGCAGGTGTAAAATTTACAGCAAATGCAAGAACTAGAATAATTCCCGTAATTGCTGTCAAGCCCACAATTTTCTTCATGAGATTCAAGTTTTTTCTGGCTATATATGAAATTCGAATGATTGGTGCCAAACAAAATTAGAGATTTGTTTCTTTAAATAAGAAAATTCGTATTAAGAATTATTGGGTTTACGTGAACTTTCTTTAAAAGAAGAATATAGATCTGACAGAGATGATATTATCTCAGAATTTTTCATTCCATGTTTAAGCAATTGCATTGAATATGACAGATGTATCAAATATGTATCAGTAGAAAGCTTCTCCACGCTTACATTGGGTTTTGAGAATTTTGTAAAGAATCAAGCCAAAATGAGAGTAGTTACAGGTCATAGATTTAGAGCTTCTGACCTTAATGTATTAACTAGGATGATGTCAAATCATAAAAGTGAATTTAGATTCAATCTAAGTTTTTTTGGTGGTGATAAAAACAAATTGTTAAAAGACATGATAACAAACCATAAACTAGAAGTTAAAATTGCAATTCCTAATTCTGAAGAGATTGTAGGATCTTTTGATGAAAAAATAGGTATCTTTCTTGATGAAAACGACGATGTTGTTGCATTTGCTGGGACATCAAGTGAGACATTCAGCACTCAAAATAGAAATTTTGAATCAGTGGATATTTTTACTTCATGGAATGACAAATCAAGAGTTGAAACAAAGATCAAAGATTTCGAGGAGTTATGGGAAAATAAAACAAAGTATGTTGAGGTTTACGATTTCAATTATGCTGAAAAAAATAATCTGTTAAAATATACCTCACCATGGGCATTAGAGTTTACCTAAAATTTTCTAAATTAATCTTTTCTTTATTTTTAAGAAAGTCAATTCTTGAAATTTTGTAATAAATTACTTCTCCTCTCCTGTCAATTACTGCAATTATTGGCTCTTTTCCCATATGAATAATTTGTTCGATCTTTTTTTGCAGTTTCCCAATTTTTTCCTGTATTCCTTCATTCATCCCAAAAATCAGATATTTTGTTCCTTTTTCTCCAAAATGACCTCTCTCATACACTCTAAAATCTGAACCAAAACCAAATCCATCCTTTACTGTGTATCCTCTATTTCTCAAATCTCGATAAATCAAAAATCTTGTCAAAATATCTGAATCATATTTTTTGCAGGTTCCCATAAGAGAATCAAAACCAAAAATTTTGTTTCCTTTTTTCAGTTTGAGTTTTCCACAATAAAGCAGGTATAGTGATTCAAATGGTTTTAGGTAGAATTTTTTCTTTGTAATTTCTCCATAACCCTTTTGTTCAAGAGCCTGTTGCATTTCCTTTTTTGAAATCAGAGTTTGATCTTTTACTAATTCACCCTCAACTTGAGGTTCTGATTCTGTTTCCATGGTACGGGGAATTGATCATTAATTACCATATAAGCATGCATCAATTCAAAACAAAGATTTGCAAAATGTTGAAACCTTGTTACTATATACCACCGTTAAAATAGGGTCATCAAAGTGTTTGAAAAATAGAAGTTACTATGCACGGAGCTTGTTATCGAAGAAGTAATGGACAACCATATACTAGAAAAGAATACATCAAGGGTAAACCACAATCAAAAATTGCAAAATTTGAGGGCGGTAAATCTGGGGATTATGATTATTGTGTTCAGCTATTGATTAATGAAAAAATTCAGATCACACACATGGCAATAGAGGCATGTAGACTTACTGCCAACAAAAGAGTCGAAAAAGTTACTGGAGAAACAGGTTTTTCATCGAAGTTAAGAATTTATCCTCATGTCTTGCTTAGAGAAAACAAAATGATTGCAACTGCCGGTGCAGATAGATTGCAAGAAGGAATGAGGCGCGCCTTTGGAAAAGCTGTAAGCTTGGCAGCACGAGTAAAACGAGGTCAATGTATTATGGAGATGAATGTAAACAAAGAACATCTTGAAGTTGCTAAAAAAGCATTAAAAAACGCCTGTGTCAAATTGCCGGGAACCCCATTGATAAAAGTTATTCCACTGAAATAATCACTTTCTGCATAAGTCAAGTTTTTCTAGAATTTCTTTTTCTTTTAGTTTAATTATTTTTAGAAATTCAGAAAATTCTTTTTTTGTTGGATTTCTCTTTAAAATTCGTCGGCATTGATAGTAAAACGAGTTATACAGTCTTCCTACAACCAATCCATAAGAAAATATATCATTCTCTGAAGATGATTTGTCAAGGGATTTAACGATATCTTGAATCTCATCCATGTTTGAGAGAGCTTCTCTGATCTTCTGATTTACTATTTCTCTTAGTTTTTCATCCATAATACACATACAAATTTTAAGATTAAAAACAATATTGAAGAGAAAAGCAAGCTATAATGATGCAATTAAGGTAATAGCTATGAAAAAATATTGTAGGTATGCTCCTTTGAGAACATAGTATGTTAACTAATATAGAATATGTTCTACTGCCTTTTGAATATCTCCTGCATCAACTACTTTTCCTTCGATCATAGCTTCAAGCAATCTAAGAACTATTAATTCTCCAGTTGCCCCAGAAATTGTTTGTGGGATAACTACACATACATCAGATACTATTACAGTTACTTCGTCATCCTTGCCTCCTTTCCAATCTCTAGGTATACCGATATAGAAATAGTTGGAATCTTTGTTACTCAGATCTTGATATAGGACTTCAACCATCTGGTTTATGCCAAGTGATGAAATTAAAGCGTATCTTTAATTTACTATGAATGGAAATGGATGAATATATCAAAAGTCTTTTGACTCAAATTTCTGAATCCTATAATTTTCTAAAGGAACGAAAAGACGAACCTGGTGATCTTGATATCATAAAGGTTCATCTAGGAAAAATTCAGGGCGTTATCAAAGTTTTATGCAATAAAATTGAGGCTTTGAATAATAGTTCTGATAGATATTCTGAACTTTTGAAATTGGGAAAATCATACCTCCAAAATTATGACTTTAACAAGGTAATTGAAGCTTATGAGATATACTCTGAAGACGTATTGAGAATAAAAAACATCAGGATTTCAATTCTTTCATCATTAGAAGAAACTAAATTTATTTTTAAAATTCAATCCATGTTACGAGATTTGGATTCATATGGGTAAAGAAAATTTGAAGAACCTTACACAGACAAAAAATGATATTTAGTTAGAGTTTAATAACGAAAATCTGACTTGTTCGAATGAGCAGTTGTCGTACAGTTTGGTTAATATTCGAGCTTGCCAAGTTCGTGACCCGGGTTCAAATCCCGGCAACTGCACCAATATTAAATGAATTTTATTAAGGTCAAGCTTCTGGAGTTGATTCCTAGTTACAATCCTTTTTTGATTATTTCCAGTGCGTTAACTGCCTTTTCAGGTTTTGGTAACTGAATCATAAAGATATTTTTGTTCCCCGAACCAGGGTTAGGTGATGATAAAGCTAGCATCGATGTTTTAGCTAATGATTCAAAAAAACCCATAGATTTATTCGCATTTACCAAAATCGTCTCTGTTGTTCCCCCTAATGAAAAGGTGAATGTCACCTCAACAAAAACATGGCCTAGTCCATCTTGAAGAATATTTAGATTTGTATCTACTGAGATTGGTTTTTCTCCAACGCTGCGCATTATCTCTTCAATTCGTTGTTCAGACAAAATAATGCATGGGACTTTACTTCCATTATAATCAAAAAATGTTATTCCTTGGTGTACTCTTTCTAACAATTTTTGCATTTCATCATTTGACATGTTCTAATCTTCCTTAATTTTTGGAGCTACTATATCACCTGCCTTAATTAGAAATGGCGAGATGAAAGCAGTAATAATAGTAATAATTCCAATCAGAGGGAAAAGAAATGCGCTTATTGCCCCAGCGTCAAGGCCTGCTTTTATAATAACAATTGAGAATTCTCCCCTTGGAGACGCCAATGCAAATGCAGACCTAATTGATTTTCTAGTCTTTTGTTTTAAAACAAAGTTTCCAAACATATTTCCGCCAAATTTCATGCCTGTTGAAACTGCAATTAGAGCAATTGCAAGAAGTATGTAATTTCCAATTTGGCTTATGTCCATTAAGGCACCTACTGAAACAAAGAAAATTGCAACAAACATGTCTTTAATTGGGCTTGAAAGAATTTTTGAAACTTCAGCTGATTTTGATTCAGCTACCAAAACTCCAGCTAGAAACGCTCCAATTGCTACAGAAAGACCAACAATATTTGCGAGTAAAGCATATCCGAAGCACAGGCCAAGTACGCTTAGTAAAAGAAGTTCTTTATGTTCTGTAGCAGCAACTTTGTCAATTAGTGGTGGGATTACTCTTCTTCCAATAGTAAATGTTCCAACAATCAAACCAGTTGCAACAATTACCACTACAATAACTCCTTCAATAGAAATTGTACCAACCAAAGCAATTGATTGTAATGAAGAAATAAGAATAACTGCTATTACATCTTCTACAATCAAAATTCCAAGTACTAGGATCGAAGACTCTCTTTTAATTTTTCCAGCATCTTCTAGTATTTTTACAATTATGGTGGTACTACTAATAGAAAGAGCTGCTGCAATAAACAACGAATCCATAAAATTCATTCCAAACGAATTAGCTGCAAAAAACACTACACCTAATGTGGAGAACAAGCCAATTGTTCCAACACCAATAGCAACTTTTCCTATTGAACGAATTTTTGAAAATGGAAATTCTATACCAATTACAAAAAGTAATAAAATTATACCAATTTCAGCAAAGAGATTCAATGCAGAAATATCAGACAAAATTCCAATTCCTTCTAAAGATCCGGATGGAGGACCGCCTTCCGGTAAAAGCCAAGCCCACAATGGAGACAGTGGCCCAATTAACATTCCCGCAAACAAATAACCTATTATTAGTGGTTGTCTGATTTTGAAGAAAGCAAGGGTAACAATTGATGCTAAAATCATGATTATCGCAAGGTCAGTTACAAATGTGGTGTGCGGTAATTCAGGGGTTAATTGTTCTATAATGTTTATAACTCTCTGACTTATCGTACTTTGAATGCTTTCTTGAGAACCTAATTGTAGAAAATAATCTTGCATATGATCGCATTTATACAAAATTCTTTAAAAACAGTTAGACTGCTTGATCCTCTAGCAGATTGATGATTAGATGAGCTGGTTCAATTATGTAAGACATCTGTGTCTTATTACCAAATCATTTGGTTACGACATAATAACCTGATTATTAATAGTACGGTAAAGTACCGTAATATTATGATTCGATGTGAGTATTGTACGAGAAATTTCGTGGAAAACATGAATGGCCTAGCCGAGAAGACTTTCCATGAATTACTTCACGAGCCAGAAGTTGTAAACCATTAGCTCTTCGATTTTTTTAGCCTAACTTTTTTACCTGTATTTTATAATCAAGGTATATGTCAAGCAAAACCAGCAGAAAAACTGCAAAATCAAAGCCGAAAAAAATACCTAAGAAAGAACCAACTCCTGCTGCAGTGTTAAAAAAAGTTGCATCAGTATCAGATTCCACTAAGACATTATCTAAAGAGATTAAAGCTATGACAAAAATTTTCTCTGAAAATCAAAAAATTTTGGTAACAATGAAAAATATGATTGATTCTCTTACCTCAGCATTAGATCATATTCAAAAACAATCAAGACAGATAAACATTCTCGAAGAAGACACTCAGAAGTTATTTTTTGGCTTAAACCAAGTTAAGGGACAAACAAACTTAGTTACAAAAATTAACGATCAGACAACAAGATTGCAAGATCAAATTACTAAACTTAGAGAAGTCCAAAAAAGCCCACTTGAAACAGAAAAACTGTCACAAAAAATTTCTCAAAGTACGGATTCAATTAAAAATAATTCACAAATGATCATTAAAATTTCTCAAAGAATTGATGAGGTAAGAGATGAACTTAGAAAGGTTTCTGCAAAAACAGAAACCTCACCTTCAGTTACAAAAGAACTTGAGGGAATAAGAAAGAGAATAGAATCAATTTCTGGAAAAGCAGTACAGGTTGAATCTCTCAGTGGCGTAATTGAAGGACTTCAACAGCAATTTCAGCAAATATACAAAAAAGCTGATTCATTTGTTAATCTTTCTGGTAAAATGGAAAACATAGAATCTGAAATTAATTCATTGGTAAAACGGGCTGATTCGTCTGCAATGTTAGGAGAAGGACTCAAATCCGTGCAGTCGGATTTTGTTGATTTTAAAGAAAATGTATTCAATAAAACTAATACCATCGAACAAAAGATTTCAGGTATTTCTGACCTCGTAAAAAGATCTGAGAATTCTGCTTCAGAATTTCATATAAAGACAGACAAGGTTTTTCAGGAATTACAAAACATAAAAAATGTCACAAATAAGGCAGCAAGCAATACCTCTAAAGAAATGATGGCCCTCTTGAAATTATCTGAATTTCAATCTAACATTAGAATGAATACTGAATCAAAATATGGTGGGCTTCAAGATCTAGAAAACATGACATCCCAAACAACTCAGATTATTAATCTATTTGATAAACTTTCAATAGAATCTCAAGAAAAAATTCCAGTACCTCATGAAGTCAGACAATGGGCAGTGAGTAAAATATTAGATTGTGCAGATAAATGGGAGATTAGATTCTCAGATGTTTTTAACATCTTGACAAATAATCTAGGACAAGATTTGTTAAAGGAATCAATAAGAATCAAACAAGTAAGAGAGATTTTCGGAATAAGAGCTGTTGATGAAATTAGAAAAGATCTAAATATTTCTTAAACATCCTCAGATGCATCGTATGCTTTTAGCTGTTCCTTCTTTCTCTTAAGCAACGCGAATATTCCCAAAATCCCTGCAATCCAGATCGAGCTAAAAACAATGTTTGAGATACTGGCGTACATGTATGGGGTTGCATCCTCTATGTTTTCTTTTATAATTTCAGCTCTTTCTTTAACATCTAGCATGCCTGTGTAAAAAGCTGAGCTGTCTCTTGGAATGGCCGAAATTTTTTCAACACTTCCAATCATAACATCTAGGTCTGATTGCATTCTAGCAAAATTCGTTGTTTCAGTTGGAAATATCCAAACAGGGTTTCCTTCCTCAGGTAAATTTTCCTTGATAGCATTAAGATGTGTCAAAATTGTCTGTGGATCTGAAGATGCGCCTATTCCTTCCAAGTTTCCTCTCGATAAATCTAATGGATAGACATCAGTCTGGTAGCCAGTAAATGCCAGGTAAGCACCAAGGGAAATTATAGAAAGGATTCCGATCATTGCTAGTTTGTAAATATAGTTTGCCATTTTTTCTTTCTTTGTTAAAACACTACGGATATTTGATTTATTTCTTTTAAATCTAGAATGAGATAGACTTAGGTATGAAATGTAGAAGAAGCCAAGAGTTTGAATTCCTATAATAGGCACAAAAATTGGATTGTTAGTAAAAATTGAAATTAGAATAGCAAAAAGACCATAAACTCCAAAGAAGATCTCAAGGAGTGTAGTTTGAGTGACGGGTAAATTATAGGCTTTATCCCTCCAATCGTCAGAATTTTTTATTATTCCAAATTTGGGAGTTCGTAAAAACTCACTTTTATTTCCAAATAATGCATCAAATACTGCAATTGTGTTGTTAACTGACA
>JADFLH010000020.1 GCA_022564515.1 Nitrososphaerota archaeon | reverse complement strand
GAGGAGTGCAAAAGATTCGTTGACATTGTCAATTGGATTGAATTGAATTATTGGTAGAGTTAGTCCAGTATCTGCAAATTTTTTGAATTTTTTTAGACACTCTTCTGGCGTGCCGCAAATTGTTAAAGAGTCTAACATTGAATCGGGAACTAATTCATGAATCACTTTAAACCCTGATCTCTTAAATTCTTGAAAAATTTCTTCAGTCTCTTTTTGAAAACCATTTTTAGCTAAAAATTCCCGATAAATTTTTCCTACTGAAATATAAAACGCCAAAGTTTGTTTAGCATGATCAATTGCCTTTTGTGAATCATGAGAAACACATGTAATTATTTGGCATGCAATATCAATTTCTTTTTTTTCTTGCATTTTTTGTATTGTTTTTTTTAATTCAGAAATTGATCTTAGATAAAATATCACCCCATCAGCAATTTCCCAACTTAGTTGGACCATCTTTTGATTTACTGCAGCTAGATAAATTGGAATACTATCTCTGGGTGGTTTAATTAATAAAGAGAAATTTTTTAGTTTGAAAAAATTTCCATTATAATTAACCTGTTTTCCGGATAGTACTAATCGAATGATTTTAACGTATTCTCTCATCCTTGAAATGGGGTTTTCAAATTGATAACCATGAAAATCTTCAACTATTTGTGTACTACTAGCTCCTAATCCGAGAATTAACCTACTGTTTGAAATAGTGTCTACCGTAGCGGCTCCCATCGCAATAAGTGCAGGACTTCGTGAATAGATGTTAATAATTGAGGAGCCGATTTTTGCTGATGTGGCTTTTTGTGAAACCATGCTAAGCATTGAAAAATTTTCCATGCCCCACGTTTCCGGTATCCATATGCTGTCAGGATCATATTTTGAAAGATGAGTAGCACAATCTAAGATTTGATTGATTGTTAATAACGACCCTAAACTATATGCAAGACGCATAATTTTACTAAAACTAAAGCCTATTCTAGTTTAACTGTTTTAGTAAGAGGTTAATTCTATTTGAGATCTTGAATTATGAAACAAAAAATCATTATGACGTATGTCTGAAAAAACCCGTCAAATTGAATCAAACAAAGATGGTTTCTGGTACCATGTGAGATCATATACTTCAGAAAAAATGGATGAATCATTTGTAAATGAAATTGCGTACATGATGGTTACATTACATCGAACTGGAGCATAAAACAGATCTGTTCTTATTTTATTATTTTTGAAACTTCTTTAGAGCATTCCTCCATGTCTTTATAAGTATCAATAGAATACCACTTGACGTTTTTAAATTTTATAATGTTTAGTTTGCCACTTATAGCATATTTTGGAAAAGTAACATTTTCAATGTTTCCTTTTGACGGTAAATCTTTGATTATGTTTTTTGAAAGATGGTAAATTCCAGCATTCATCCATAAATTTTTAATTTCTTTTTTTTCACTAAAACCTATTACTTTATCTTTTTCCGTAATTAATACCCCAAATCTTGTTCGTAATTCAATGGCAGCAATTGAATTCATTTTTGTTTTTAATCTCCTAAGGTCTATGTTTGTAATTGTATCCCCGTTTAAAACAAAAAATGATTTATCATCGATTAACTTGCTTGCTTTTTTTATAGCTCCTCCAGTTCCAAGGGGAGTTTTTTCAACGGAGTAATTAATAGATATTCCTAGGTTTTTTTTGATTTTAAGAAAATTTTCAATGTGAGAATATTTGTACCCTGTAGAAATTATGACATCTTTAATTCCAAAATTTTTTAGATATCTTATTTGCCATTCTATAATTGGTACATTATTTATAGGAATTAATGATTTTGGAACATAATCAGTAATTGGTTTTAATCGCTTTCCTCTTCCTCCGGATAGAATGATTGCTTTCATATGTTTTTGAAAATTTCATTCTCATTAAAACTTTAGTTGTAATATCCACGTTATCAAATTAAGGTAAAACAACTTGGTAATAGTTTGTATCAAATGTAAATCAAGATTCTTTTTCTAGAGATAGGATGAGAATAAAGCCAGAATTGAGCGATGATAGGGCAAACATATGGGTTGTGACTTTATTCTTCTATGTAATCTAACGTGGCTTAGAATAAAAGCAGGCTGGAAAATTACTTCAAAATTGGTTACCAAATTGGAAATTCGGTGAGTCATTGTTTTTGCTGACGTGAAAAGATCAAATCAGCAACTCGGTGTAGATTAGAATCTGAACCAATACTAATAATCTTAACTAAATCAGTGGTAGTAACCATTCCGATTATCTTGTTTCCTTCCTGTACTGCGACTCGATGTATTTCCATGTTCTTCATTATTTCAGCTGCCTCCCAAACTGTTTGATTTGGGCCCACAACCAACAACGGCTTGGTCATTACTTCAGAAAGCGGTGTAGAAAGTGGAATTTCTTTAGCAGCTATCTTTGTGACGAAATCTCTCTCTGTAAGTATTCCCACAGGCGTATCGTCTTTTGTAATTATTATACTACCAATTCTTGCTTCATTCATCATGTTTGCAGCGTTTTTTATCGTCTTTGCTTCATCAATGGAGATCACCTTTTTGTTCATGATATCGCTTACAAGGTGCCCTTCTTCTTCTTCCATTATGACTCATTGAAAGACTCTATCTATAAAATAATCCTTCGATTATCCTTTCTGAAACCATGTAAAATCGTTTTTGTTTTAAATTTAGTCCCGTTATAGGGTTTTTGTTAAATTAGTGTGATACCCTAACTATTTCTGATTAAAACTTTTAAAAAAAATCCAAAGTTGCAACACCAAAATAATATCCTATGGCTGTCAAGATTATGCTCCATGCACACGAACCAATTAATGTAAAAATCAAAAACTTAATTGGTTTCATATTAAAAATTCCAGCTGGAATTGAGACTAGTTCTCTGATGCCTGGAATTAGTCTTCCTATAATTACTGATTTGTCGCCATATTTTTCAAACCAATCATCGGCTTTTTTAAGGCTGGATTCTTTTATTTTTACATATTTCAGATATCTATACAGTCCTGCTCTTCCTAACTTTAGTGCAACTAAGTATATTACAAAAGCACCAAAAGTTGATCCTAGACCACCAGTAAAACCCACACCTATTACATGAATGAATGACATTTCATTTTTTAAAACAATAAAACCAGCTAAAGGAAAAACAGCTTCGCTTGGAATTGGTGGGAATACAGTTTCAATTAATGCAGCAAGAAAAACCCCTAGATATAGATTCTCTGAAACAAATGATAAAATCCATTCAATAAATAATTGTATTTCATTCAATTGCTTTTCATTCTGTTAGAAAATAGTGAAGTTCAGTGTAACATTCTTTGCAATACTGTTCAAATTCAGTATGTTCACAATCATATGTCTTTGGAATATCTTTATCACATTTGATACATGTAGACATGATGATTTTTCTTTCAAGATCGCTTTATCTTTATAGAACCTAATGCGGCGATAACCCCACCTATGGCAATTAAGCCTCCTCCCATACCAGCACTTTTCGCCACGTTCTCTGTGTCACCTGAACTAATGATTGAGAAAAAAACAACACCTCCAATAATTATCAAGATGCCTGCAATAATTATCATCGTACCCAAACCTTTTGACGGTTCTTTTCGTGATATGAAGAATGCCATAATTGGTAAAATAATTGGAGGTACTCCAAATCCTATTCCCCGTGTCATAGCATCTAGCGGTAAGAAACCTTTACCAGATTCTCCTCCACTTACAGCTGCGTCTGCTGCATAAATAACCAACAAACCTATTGAAATGCCAGTTATAATTATCGAAATGGCTAAAGCCATGAAATGCATCCGATTTTGTGGATTAATAAATCTATTATGAATTAATTTAACATCATAGGTAAAACATGGAAAGTGATTAGTTTGCAGGGACTATAATGACTGAATTTTTTAATTTTTTTACTTTAGATAACAAACTGCTAATGTCTTCATTATCGTTTTTCGCCATTACATTAAAGTGGCCTAATTTTCTTTTTGGTTTTGATTCAGTTTTTCCATACATTTTTAGAAATACATTTTCAGATTCAATTGTTACAGGTTTGAATTTTCCTTGAAAACCTTGTGGGCCCAAAATATTGTACATTATTGTTGGATGCAAAAGTGTTGTATCTCCAAGTTCTAATCCAAGAATAGCTTTAAGATGTTGCTCAAATTGTGATGTTTTGCTTGATTGGAGAGTGTGATGACCAGAATTATGAACTCTGGGGGCTATTTCGTTGATAAGAATACCATTCTCTTTAGTTACAAACATCTCTATTGCAAAAACACCTGCTCCTTTTAGTACTTGCATAGTTCTTATTGCTACTTGATTTGCCTTTTTTGATATTTCGGTGGAAACCCTAGCTGGTGCAATCGTCATTCTAAGTATATTTTCTTCATGAATATTTTCTACTAAAGGAAAAGTAGCTATCCCACCTTTTGTATTTCGTGCAGCAATTACAGAAACTTCCATTCTAAAATCCACAAATTTTTCCAAAAATGTTTTCTTTTTCTTAAAATATTCAAAAGATAATTTTAATTCTGACTCAGAATTTATTTTAAAATTTCCTCGTCCGTCATATGCATCACGTCGTACTTTAAGTAATGCAGGAAATTTGAAATTTTTTATTTTTTTTTCAAGATCTAATAATGAATCTATTTTAACAAAATCAGTAACAGGTATATCATTTTCAGAGAGGAATGATTTTTGAAAAAATTTATCTTGGATTATTTCTAAGGTGTCTGGAGAAGGATTAATTTCCGTTTTACTTTCAATTGTTTTTAAAACATCACTACTTCCTAATTCTATGTCATATGTTAGAATATCAGTTCTACTAGCTAATTCAATAATTGCTTTTTCATCTTTAAAATCAGCTACAATTTGTTTTGCGCCAACTTTAGCTGCAGGACAGTTTTCAGTAGGATCTAAAACTACGACATCGGAGATATGTTCTGACATTTTTTTAGCTGCTTCTGTAAGCATCATACCAAGCTGACCACCTCCTATGATTCCTAAAACTTTGGGCATAAACAAACCACTACTTTCTATTACAAATATTAACCAAATGAATTAGAATTTTTTTGATAATCAAATTGAATTCGGTATAAATAAAAACAGCTCTCACTTTTTCAAATACGTGAGCTATCGTAAAAAGCCATTAGTAGGAATTATTATGGGTTCAAGTTCCGATAGTCGAATTATGAATGAAACCGCAGAAATTTTAGATAAATTCAATGTAAAACATGAGGATCAAATTATTTCGGCTCATAGAACACCCAATAGACTAGAAGAATATGCAAAACATGCTGAAAAAAATAATTTTAGAGTAATTATTGCTGGAGCTGGTGGCGCTGCGCATCTTCCTGGCATGATTGCCTCACACACTTTCATACCAGTAATTGGAGTTCCAATCATAGTTTACAATGATAAACAAGGAAGAAAGCGTGGGAAAACAAAATTTTCGGCTTTAGCCGGATTAGATTCATTGTTATCTATATCAGAAATGCCTACAGGCTCTCCCGTTGTTACTGTTGGAATTAACAAGGCATCTAATGCTGGGATTTATGCTACAAAAATTTTGGCAAATGAATTTGTTGATTTAAAAAAGAAGCTAAAACGCTTCAAATCTGACCAACACGATTCTGTGTTAAAAGAATCAGAACTACTGAAAAAACAAGGATTGAGTAAATTTGTGAATGAGATGTTCAAATAATGCCTTTTTTTATGTCAATAACTTGAACTGTATATTTTTCTCCTTCAAACGTTCAATTAGTTTCTGAGCACTTTCATGCCCTTCTGTTTCTAAACTTAAAGTTACACCTGCTGAGCCTGCATCAATATCTAAACTAAGTCTATCGTGAACCACTTCAACAATATTGGTATTTGCTGCAGTAATTTCATCTACGACGTTTTTAAGAGCACCAGGTTCGTCTGGCAATAATATGAAAATTTTTACCAGTCTTCCAATCGCCGCAAGGCCTTTATCAACAATTTGCCCAAGTAGATACATATCTACATTACCGCCAGCTAAAATTGTTGCAACTTTTTTTCCTTGCGATGGTTTTTTATCAATAAGATACGCTAAACCAACAACTCCTGCCGGTTCAACTACTATTTTTGCTCTTTCCATTAACAGGAACATCGTTTTAATTATCTGAGAATCATCCACTAATACAATATCATCAATTAACTCATTAATTATTGAAAAAGTAAGTATCCCGGGTTTTTTAACAGCAATTCCGTCAGCAATAGTTCGTGAACCCTTTACAGATTTAAGTGAACCTGATGCAAACGATTCTTTCATTGATGGAAATGATTTTGATTGTACTCCAACTACTTTGATTTTTGGATTTTTTGTTTTTACAGCAATTAACACTCCAGCTGCTAAACCTCCACCGCCTATTGGCAAATAAATCTCATCCACATCTGGAAGATCTTCTAAAATCTCTAATCCAATAACCCCCTGTGCTGCTATTATTTGTGGATCATCAAACGCATGGATGATTTTTGCACCTGTTTTCTCTGAAATTTCTTTTGCTATTGCCCACGATTCATCATAAGTTTTTCCTTCGAGAATTACTTTTGCACCATAACCTCTAGTAGCAGCTACTTTTGCAGGTGACGCATGTTTCGGCATAACAATAGTACAAGGAATTTTTTCTAATGATGATGCAAAAGCTACTCCTTGTGCATGATTTCCAGCTGAAGCTGCAACTACACCATTTTTCTTCTCTTCATTTGTTAATGATTGCATCTTATAATACGCTCCTCTAATTTTAAATGAACCCGTTTTTTGTTGAAATTCGGATTTCAAATAAATTTTTGAACCAGTCAATTGGCTAAAAAATGGGGAATGCAGTAATGATGTTTTTATAATTTCTTTACCTTGTGCAGACTTTGCCTTTTCAACATCTTCATAAGTTGGATTCATAAAATTTTTCGTAAATTTATCGTATATTTGAATTGTTACGGTTTTTTAGTATTAATTGAAAATTCGAAAATTATGAACAAGTAATCTAGAAAAGCCTATATACTTGCATTAAACCGATCAAAATTATCGAGGGATCGGCCTCCTCCTTAAGAGGTTCTCGCCTCAGTTTGCTGGTCCCCCGAATTTTATAATCCTAAAGAACTTCCTAAATATAAATAATCATTTTTAAAATTTTAAAAGTTCTAAAATTTCATCTAACCTTCCAATGATTTTCTGTTTTACTATTTCAGGAATTTTTTTTGCATCAAACATACCTTCCCTATTTTTATTTTTAATAAATTCTAAATCAAAGGTACAAAGACAACCTTCTTCACCAGTGACCAATTTTTGGTCATCAATTAAAATTGTAGTTGTTTGGTAAGTTTCCATAAGATAACTATCCAATTCTTTAAAAAGCTCTGTTTTCTTTTTATAAAGTTTTTGAAAATCTACATCACACTTTTGTTCAATTTCATTATGAATTTTTTCTCTTAGTTTATCATCATTAAAAAATATTTCAAAAAGATTCTGATGATCTAAATCTTTGTAACCCATCTCTTTTAATTTATCGTAAACAAATTCATCCTCTAAATTTGCTATTTCAGATTCTCTATTTTTAGTATTATCTATTATTTCAGAAAGTTCTTTTTGACATTCAACGACTCTATATTTTGGTTTATAATATAACAACACATGAAATTGAATTGAAAGATGCCCTGATAAAATATAATTTCCTTCCCATGCTTGAAATTTTGTAAAAATTCTTCTTATGTCTTCATCATTTGTAATTGTGACATCTTGGACACTCCAGTCTCGTAAATTTTTTGTTAAGTTCTTATAAAAAACCCTGAATTTTTCTGGGTCAAAAGTTAATTTTTCAGAGATCGTGCTATCCCCTAACATGACCTTTACTGAGACTGCTTTTGTTAGATTTTTAACATGATATATGAATAGATTTTGGATTTCCTCATTTTTTTTGTTCAAAATTTGTAAAAAATCATTAGAGGTTTTGGTGCCTAGACGCACAAATTTTGCTTTATTTTACTACCATTAAACCTTACACTGAAACATTATTTTAAATAGAAAAAATTGACATTTTTGCCTATTGACATTAGAAGAAATTATTTGCGTGAATTGTGAAACTAAGATTATCCAATATTATCATGAAGGGTATAAAGGGAAGAGAGGAAGATGCCCAATTTGTGGGACAGATTTTCCTTTGGACTAGGTGATTTCCCATTGACAGATGATCTCAAAAAAAATAGAAAAAAACTCGAGTCCAAAGTACAGAAATCAACTAAAAATAAAAGCCCAGATCTAGTTGATCTCCTTTTAAGAAAAAATGGTCAGAGGATTATAGATTCTGAGACTTTAATCAAGGAAACTCAAAAGAGAGTATGGGCTGCTCTTAAGAAGGGTTATGAGTATGCTGGAAATTTCGAGAATTCTGATCGATTCCTTCGTCATAATGTTTTTTCAAGAATTGATATGTTCGTACTATACGTTGATTTAGTTGGCTCTACGGCCATGACGCTTGAACTGCCAGAAGAAAAACTTGCAATAATTATAAGTTCTTTTGCACAAGAAATGGCTTCGGTTATAAAACTGTATAATGGATACGTTTTAAAATTTGTTGGCGACGCTGTTATTGGTTATTTTGTTTCAAAAGAATATTCAATTGGCGCGGCAGATAATGCCATTTATTGTGTTAAATCAATGATGAAGGTGATTGATAAAGGAATTAACCCAATTCTAAACCAGTATGATTATCCTGATTTGAGAATAAAAATTGGAATTGATTTTGGAAAAAGTATCGTTGTACGTTATGGTGCTGACAAAGAAAAGTCTCATGTGGATTTAATGGGCCCTGTAATGAATATTGCAGCAAAAATACAATCTATAGCAAAACCTAATCAAATTCTCATTGGCGATGATGTATTTACAAGATTACATCCTTCAATTCAAAAAAATTGTGAGTTGATTAAATGGGAAAAAAATGAATGGGGGTATCGTTCAAGAAAATCAGGAAAGATTTATCAAGTTTTTAAATACAGGGGTTAGATTGTGAATCTATCTGGACACTCTACATGTTCATAATGATGTGTTGTAAATTTTTTCTCCACAATATACATCACAATTTTATGCAAATCCGAACTTTTAATGTGTTTTTTGCATTTATTACAATACATTTTTTGATCCCACATTTTCGTAAAATCGATCTAAATACGCTGTTGTATAAGGATCAGCGATCAGCACAATTTGAGCTACAATGATTAAAAATACACCATCTGGTATATCTTACGAATGAAGAGAAGGCAAAAATAACGGGAGAAAGACTAAAAATTATGGATTATTTCACTAGAATGTACATGATGGATTTGTATGGATTAAATCCTAACAATATGCCATCTGCATTTCAATTTCCAAGAACACCACCAAGTGCATCATCCACCATATTCAATTCTTCAAAAAATCATGTAAAGAAAAAATTTGGTCAAGCAGATGAATTGACCAAAACAAAATTGGAAGACTTTCAACAAATGTATCAAAAATATGCAGCGGGTCTTTTTGACATGTCATTCCCCAAAATAATACCCCCAGGACATCCCTTATTCTCAAGACAGGATTCTATTGAAATAATACAAAAAGAACGAGATAAACTATTAAAAGAAAATTTAGAACTAAAAAAACAATTAGAAAAATTTTCTAAACAAAGGTAATCATTAACAAAGAAATATTTTCCGCCATATTAGCACTAATCCTTAAGAGTAATTAAAAAATGAGTGCTATACGTCTTAAAAAATGCAAGTAAAACCTAATTTTATTTTAGTTTCTGTATCTTTTCTAAAAATTCAGTCATATTTTTTTCTATTTTTGCTAAAGAAACAATTAATTCTTCCATTATACTATTCAACAATTCTTCAGTTTCTTCCCTTTTTTCAGGAATGGTATTTTCTATAATTTTACTGAAATTTTGCTTGAATATGTTTGATACTTCATCGCTCATTAAAAATCCATATTTGTTTACTTCTTAAGGATGTTCCTTACAATTCTAGATCTCGAAAGTGAACAGGAGAAGAATCATAATGAGGTCTCATAGATTACCTAGAACCTTTCTTTTGGATATTCAAATAATCTACAATGTGTTTATTGAGTCAGATTTTTTTATTTTCAATTTTCATTTGTAAGGTATGTTCTAACATTTTGTTTGTGTTTTCCCATATTTCTTCAGCATCATTATCAACATTCATTAAATCTTTTTTAATGTGAAGGTAATCATTTCTAAATTCATTAACTTTATCAAAAAATGATTTTGTTGAGGAATCAATTATTCCTAATTCATATAGAATGTTAATTCGTCTTTGTTGAAATTGTTTTTCAAAAGTATCACTAAATAGCCTTTTTTGGTTATTTTCCGTAAGAGGTTGTTTCTGTGGGATTTCATTCCAAACTTTAAACAAAAATTTTGTCATAATTTCTCCGATCATTCCACAAGAAGCAATAGTACCAACAGGTTTTCTAATAATATAATTCGAAATTGCTGTTTTAAGTAATGTGACTATTATATCAAATTCTGAAGAATTAGCTGGTAAAATATAATTTGATTTTTCTCTTAATTTTTCATATCTACTACGAGCATATTTGAGTCCATTTTCGTCTCCTACAACACCACTAAAAAAAGTGAATAGGTTTTCAAAAGACGCTTTTGTACCACGACCGTCAGAATCTGATTCAATCCACATTACAGGATTCATATGGTTCCACGATCGAAATTCTACAATCTTTTTTTCCTATTTAGGGGTGACATCCATCACTTATTGAAATGATATTACCCGATTAAATTAATCTATTCTCAGAATATTACCCACGAAAATTTACAGGTACGAGATCCGTCTACAACTTGACAGAAAAAAAATTAATTATTTAGAAGCTAATTTTTCATAGCTATTAATTTTTGCAATCTAATTTTTTCAATTAGTTACAACTTTTTAACATCTAATCCTTATTAGTTTCAATTCTAAATTTAAACATGGCAAAAACACCTGAGCAAAAATGGAAAGAAACCATTATTGAATATAGAAAAAAGTGTCAAAAAATTTTGAACGTTTCAAAGAATATCAGATATGTTGGAGTGATTAACGAATATGGGAGAACATTAACT
Source organism: Nitrososphaerota archaeon (assembly GCA_022564515.1). Taxonomy (GTDB): domain Archaea; phylum Thermoproteota; class Nitrososphaeria; order Nitrososphaerales; family Nitrosopumilaceae; genus DRGT01. Next base: position 15,781 of record JADFLH010000020.1, on the reverse strand, counting down.
GAGATAAGTAGGCCAGGCCTCAAACCATTGTTAAAATCTGATCAAGCCAGAAATGAATTTTTTATAATCTCTACGTTAATGACTCTTCGAAAAATTCTTGATAGTTCACTTGGAAAACTAGATTATATTGTTCTAAAACATCAAAAGATATCAATTGTAGCTTGTCAAAAAAACAAAGTAACATTCTACATTTCAGTATTAGAAAAAGAAGTGGATGCACTAATTCCAGATATTAAAAAGTTAATCTAAGCTGGAGTAAATCCTTGATAGCCACTAGTTTGTTGAGCTTTATCTTCGAATGATGGCTCAAATAATGAGACTAGGTAATCGTCGGGGTCTAATACAATTGCATTTTTTCCAGCTTCTCTTTCTACAATTTCTCTGTAAATTTTGATGTCTTTTGACTTTAATTCCTCAACGGCAGATTTTATGTCTCCCACGAGAAAACCAAGGGTTATTCCATTTTCAATTGAACTGCCTATATGTTCAGCAGTAAGAGAGGCAGGATGAAGACTAATTATTGCCCCACTAGTTCCCAGATCAATCCAAGTTCGTCGTTGGCGTTTTATGGGCAAACCAATAATTTCATGATAGAACACTAAAGATTTGTCAAGATCCTTTACAGCCAAAATAACATTACCGAGTTTTTTAATATTCATAAATCTTCCAAATTCTTTACGACGTTAAAATCTTTATTTTTTGCCCAAATAGGTTCAATTACTGCCGAGGGTTTTCAGGCGGTTTTCGAGTTCAAAATCATAAATTTATGTGATTCAATATTATTTTATCTAACGTTTCGAGTATCAGTCCTAATGAGTTCATTGACAGAGAATAATAATGCAGTTCTCCATTTGTGCCTAAAAAAATGAATGCGTTTTCGTTATGTTGGATGATTTGATTTGTTGGAGAGTTATTAACGTCTAGAATGAAATGTACTCTTTACTCTTTTCATATCATTGTCGTTTGAAAAAGTAAGAAAGGTGTGTTCCAAACCATTAATTGTCAAAGTATTATCACAGCAGTAACAACAGGTGCTAGTCCTCGTGTGGATAGGCTTACCCTAAATTTCATTCTTTAAAAATTTGAGTTTGCAAAATTATTATCGATTAGTATGTTGTCAATAAAACTTACACGAGGCGACTCTACCTTTTTGAGTTTTTGAACCTAAAACTAGATTGTTCTTTATTACTGAACCTCTACCATTGTTTCCGTTCTTTCTACACCATTAATTTTTTGAATTTCTGTAGTAACTTCCTTAATTTCTGATAATTCTCCTACTTGAATTTTTGCAACCGCATCAAATTGACCGCTTACTGGAAATGACTCGTAAACGGATTTTATCTTTCTTAATCTAGCTGCAATCAATTTTTTTGGTGACTTTACTAGAACGACTGCTTTTACCATCCTAAATTAACCTCAACCTCAATTAGAGTCTCAGTTGTAACCATTTCTTTAATTTTTTTGAAATCAATAACCATATTATTTATTTCATCAATTGTGCCCAATAAAAAGGCGCAAATATCTGTGCGTCCTGTAACAACCATTATCTCTTTTATTACTTTACGTTTTTTTCTTAAAATGTCAACTACGGTATCAACTTTGCCAGGTTTAACTGATACAAGGCATAATGCACGCATATTTATTCTTGGACATTTTGATGAATAAAGATTACCTTAATCAGAGGCATCTTGTGAACGTGCTTCTTCTAAATAAGCTCGTCTTTCTTCAATTTCTTTTTCTTTATCTACTTTTAGCTCATCATCTACAATCACAATAGCAGTGTCGTCTATTGATTCACTTTTTGATTTTTTTCTTTTTTTAGTTTTAGTTTCATCTTTGGTTTTCTTTATTTTTGTTTTAAGTTTTGATTTTAGTGTTGTTTTTTTCTTTTTTTCATCAAGGGAAATTTTTTTGCTTGTCATTAAGGTCCGAAAAAAAAGAGAGTAAGGCGTTATTAAACATTATGCAAACCCAAATATACAAAATTCATTTTATGCCAGGGGCGGGATTTGAACGCGCGACAGCTCGGTCTTCAGCCGAGTGCTCTCCCGGGCTGAGCTACCCTGGCACATCGGGTTTTTTTAGGTTGAGGAATTAAAGTGTGTCTTTTGCTGGATTCCAAATTACATCAGGCACTCCAGATCTGTTGTTAACTACACGAGCTAAAACAAAAAGAAGATCTGAAAGTCTGTTAAAATATTTTTTACAGTCATCATTAATTTTCTCATTTTCTGAAAGTGCAATAACTTGTGTTTCTGCTCTTCTTACCACTGTTCTTGCAAAATGAATAAGAGATGCAGTTTTTGTTCCGCCGGGCAAAATAAAGTTAGATGTCGGTGTTAATTCATTTTCTAATTCATCAATTTTTTCCTCTAAAAATTCTACCATGCCAATATTGACTCTGTTTGAAGTATCGTTCATGTCAGGATTTGAAAGATCAGAGCCTGCAATGAATAACTCATTTTGAATTTTAACTAACAAGTTTCTAATATCATCATCTAGTTGATTTGTTAAAATCATACCTATGATTGGGTTAATCTCATCAACATTACCATAGGCTTTGACCCTATTATCAGATTTTGAAACTCGTCGCCCACCTCGTAACCCAGTTGTTCCCTCATCACCAGTTTTTGTATAAATTTTCAATGAAAACCATGAGATAGTAGATGTATTATTTTATTCGAATTATTTAAAATACCCATAAACCATTTTCCTGATATGACCGAGGAAATTTCCTGCCCATATTGCGAGACAAAATGTAAAACTAAGGAAGAATTATCTACACATATTGATAGAATACATCATGGTAAAGGTCTTTTAGAAGGGGATACTAGAAAATACTAAAACCTTGATTGAAAAATTTTTTAAAATTATTATAAATTTAAAAAAGATATCAAGAAAAGGTTGGAAAACCAAACTTGGAATTAGCAATCCTGAATCTGTTGCTGAACATGTCTATTCAACGTCAACAATAGCAATGGTTTTTGCCGATATACAAAAATTAGACACCTTAAAAGTTTTGAAGATGGGACTTCTTCATGATCTTGCAGAATCAATAATAGGTGATTTGACTCCCGAGGAAATTTCTAAAAATGAAAAAGTTGAACATGAAAACAAAGCAATCACAAAAATTTTTAGTTATTTGCCTCAAGATTTATCTAACGAATATCTGTCGATTTGGCAAGAATACCAAAAAAGACAGACAGATGAAGCAATTCTTCTACATGAGATAGATAAATTTGAGATGGCAATTCAAGCCATAAATTATTATGATGAAGGATTCGATAAAGAAAAACTCAAACCCTTCTTCGATACTGCAAAAAAGGAAATTAATAGTAAATATATCAAAGAAATTTTAGCCAAGCTCTTACCTTAATTAAAAAATAAAAAACTCAGTGATATCCTTAATGAGGATCAAAAAAAGATAAAGGTCAAATATTAAAGCGACTTTAGATTTGATAACTTTTTGAAAAATGGTTTTTATAATTCGGAAAATGTTTGATGTATATGCAATATTTTGTAGCGTTGAAACTTGGACAAAAAAGAGTTGCCAAGGCAAGAGAGTATCTAAACAAATTAACTGACGGAAAAGCAATGCCTGCTCTTGCCTTAAAAGACACCAAATCAAATGTTTGGGAACCAGTAGGTGAAGAAAATCTTTATGCTGTGGTAGATGAATCTTCAGGTTTTGTATTAACTGATACAAGTGGATATATTATAGCCATTGTAGATAATAACGGAATTTCAAAAGCACTTGTACAAGGCGTGAGCAAAGAATTAAAAGAGAATTTAGTAAAATTGTTTAAGGCTGACAAAATTCTAGAATTCAAAGGAAAAATTTCACTACCAGTTTAAAGTTCAAAATTTAGTAAAGCTTTAGTTATCTATCAATCTACATTAAGAAATGAATAAATTTTCACAGGTAATTGAGGTAAGCGGTCATCTTATAGATTCTCTGATTCTTACAAAAATTTTTGATGTTATTATGGATCTTAAAGGTGAGTTTCAGGTTCTTGAAATTAAAATTGGAAAGAGAAAGAAAGATACTAGCTATGCAAAGATTTCAGTCCAAGCCAGAAACCAAAAACAACTTGATGAAATCTTAGAGTTTGTTTATAGAGAGGGGGCAACTGCAAAATTACAGAAAGAGATAAAGCTAAAAAAAGCTACAAAAAATATGCTGATGCCAGACAATTTCTATAGTACCACTAACAATCAAACCCAAATTTTCTATAGAAAAAAGTGGATAAATGTAGAAAACATGATGATGGACAAGTGCATAGTTGTAAATTCAAGAGGGGCCAGATGTGTTCCTATCAAAGATATAAAAAAATTTGATAAAATCGTGGTTGGTGAAACAGGAGTTAGAGTGAATCCTCCAGAAAGACCACGTGAAGGAATGAATGTTTTTGAGTTTATGGGAAGTAGTAGTTCTAGTGAAAGACCTACCCGACATATCGCAAAGAGAGTAGCTGAAGATATCTATAAAACGAAAAAAGAGAAAGGAAAAATCATCATAGTGGCAGGTCCTGCCATAGTTCATACTGGCGCATCAGATTCTGTCGCCAAGCTGATTCATCTTGGATTTATTGATGCAGTTCTAGCAGGAAACGCCTTGGCAGTTCATGATATCGAGTATGCCACATTAGGCACATCACTCGGTATGAATGTGAATGATGGGACTTTGGCAATTCGTGGACATCGCAATCACATGGATGCAATAAATTCTGTTTTTAAGGCAGGTTCAATTGCAAACATGGTAAAAACAAAGAAACTCAAAAAAGGCATCATGTATGAATGTGTTAAACGAAAAATTCCATTCGTCTTGGCAGGATCAATAAGAGACGATGGGCCATTGCCTGATGTGATAACAGATATATCTGTTGCACAAAAAAAATACAAGGAAATTCTAAAAGATGCAAAGTTGGTTATAATGGTCGCTACTATGTTACACTCTATAGCCACAGGCAACATGCTTCCTGCAAATGTTAAAGTCATAGTAGTTGACATAAATCAGCCTACCGTCACAAAGTTAATGGATAGAGGAACATGGCAAGCACTGGGAATTGTTTCTGATGTTGGTGCCTTTTTGCCACTAGTGACACATGAAATTGAAAAATTAAAATAAATTAATGAAAATTTTTTGTAATAAAATGTACTCTATTGGTACTAACAACTATAATTTGTTCGGCCTCAAGTGTCACTCTTCTTTATATAGAAAAATCAGCAATTTTCACTGTAACGATGGAACTTACATATACTAAAGTTAGAACTGGGATACCAGGATTTGATACAATCATTTCTGGTGGATTAAGAGAAGGAAGATCAATTGTTATCTGTGGGCCGCCGGGAAGTGGAAAAACTACCTTTGGTTTACAATATCTTTATTCTGGCGCAAAGGACTTTGATGAGCCTGGAGTTTACGTTACTTTGTCACAAAGTGCTGATGAAATCCACAAAGATTGCAAATCTTTTGGTTGGGATATCCGAGAATTAATGGAGCAAGGAAAACTTCTCATAATTGATGTACGGCCATTTAAATTAGAAAATGAAATTGTGACTTTGGACGAATCGCTATATAGGGGCGAAAGCGTTCCTTTTGAACATCTGACCCAGCTAATTCTTAGCGGGATTAAAAGAGTTGACGCAAAACGGCTAGTCGTTGATTCATTGACTGTGCTTGCTATGCAGTATTCAAATAAATTCTATATGCGACAAGGAATGCAAGGCCTTGTACAGGCACTAGAGGATCATAACTGTACCTCACTTTTAATCACAGAACAGCCTCAACAAGGCCTAATTCCAATAGAGTGGTATGTAGCATCAGGCATAGTAATGATGGATCATGTTAGAAAAGAGGACACCATGGATCGCACCATTCAGGTGCTTAAATTACGTGGAGTTCGTCATGATGATCAAATCTTTCCAATAAAACTTGAGAATGATGGACTAAAAGTATTGCATCCAAAATTAACGACTTGAAATCTATAGATTTATGTTTTTTGACTTTGACCAGGTGCTCTCAAATAACAATTTCATAGAATATACGATTGTTGTAGAATCTGTCCACATGGCTACTGACTGTTGAGATGAATACATTGCATTTCTCATGAAGATTAGAACTTGTAAATTATCCATAAGCATAAAACATAATTTTTCATCTATATTTTTATTTAATTTTCTGACTTTATTTCTGTCTATGTCATCAAAAACATAATCACTTTTTTCGGTACATGATGATAATAGTTTAAAATTCAACTTTGACTTTTGTAATGGTTCAAAGAAATCTGCATTATAAAATCTCAAGTAATCTTTTTCAGATCCAAATACCAAGAATTCTTCTTTGGAATTATCTACCATTTCTGTTATTTTTGATTGAACTTGGTTAACGCCCTGAAGAATTTGGAATTTTTCATCCTTTGTTTCGTTTTTTTGGTTATGAAATTCTGGGATTTTTTCCCACAGTTCTTTAATGCTCCCTTCCTCTTTTTCCAATCCCTTAATACGTTCCTTCTCTGCATTAACTAAAATCCATACCGCTTTGTCCAAAGGCACTGCCTTGAATTTTATAGGATGTTGAAAAGTTGCAGAGACAATTCCCTTATTTTGTAGAGCGGTGAGTAAGTGATAAGTCTCAGTTCTTGGAAGCTTTAATGATTTAAACACTTCAGGTGCTGATTTTGAACCATACTTTCCCAGGTAAATGTACACCTTGCTTTGATTTCCAGTAAGGCCGAATTTTGATAGTTGTTCCTGAATCCTGTCTATTGAGGCCCTATAATTTGGCATTTGCGAGTCTGACGAATGATCAAATATCGTACTATGGGTTGCTTCGTTCTTCAAGTTTATTCTGATCGCCTCAAAGATCTGTCTTCGATATAACTTTCTAAAGTTAACAATTTTTGATCGATTTGATCGTTAAGATCACACATATTTAGTCTATTACTCTCATGGTTTTTTGTTATATTTTGCATTTTGTTTTACCTTTTTTTGAAATTCTAGGAAACCCCCATAACCTCTGGCATTGCCTCAATTGTTGATTTGAATGAGAACTTTTTTCTTTGAATATCGGATTTTTGGAAGGCGATTTGATATGGCATGTTTAATCCTTGAAATGTAATGCAGCCCATATCATCCTTTAAGCCTTTGTCAATTATACTATCTACCGTTTTCTTAATTTTACGTAAATTTTCCAAATGTTCTTTTAAAAATTCATTAGCTTTGAAATAAAGTTCCAATTCGCCCTTTAATCCCATTTCGTTATAAATTTGAACGCCATCTAGCTCAAACCATTGACTATTTTTCTGTTTTTTTTTGCTCTTTTTCTTTTTATGATCATCTTCTCCTTGAATCTTTTCTTTCAATTCATTAAATTCTGAGTCTTGCTCATGTGATTCTTGTCCTATGCGGATTTTTTCGCCAATTAGTTTAGAATATTCATCAATTTTTTTTTCTACATCTTCTATCTGTTTAGCTAATGATTCGCTCATCTCTTCCTTGGAATGATATCGCGTTATTGGGGAAATTAACAATTTAACTCAATTCTCCTTGGGGTACAATGGATGATTCAGTGACTGGCCCCTCCTTTAGATTGTGTAATTGCTTTAGCTGTTTTGTTGCAGACCGCAAAAAGAAAATCTTTTTGGACAGATAATCTTTTTCTTTTCTCATAGATTTAACTAATTGTGGAAAAGCATTTTCTAATATCTTTGTTAAAGTCTCAAGTGAAAATGCATCTAAGCTTCTAACTTCTGTTTTTCCGTCAGATTTTCTAAAAATTAATTCTAGTTGTGGTGATAAAGTAATAGTTGTATCCTTATTAAGACCAAAAATTTCAGGATCAATCTTTATAGTATAATTAAGAAATTCTGTAACAATTTTTAAGGAATTAACTAATTCATCTATTGTTGCTGCTTTCTGGTTTTCTAATTCGTATATTTGAAGAGATTCTGTAATAAGATTTTCAAGCTGATTTAATGCATGTGTCGACCCATCTGAAGATGTTTCCTTTGTAATTTGCTTTATTTTTTTTTTATTTATTATTACATCTTCGGGTGATTCTTTTTCAACTACTGGGATATCTTCTGTGGGTTCTTTTTCAACTACTGGGATATCTTCTGGGGGTTCTTTTTCAACTACTGGGATATCTTCTGGGGGTTCTTTTTCAACTACTGGGATATCTTTGGATGGTTCTTTAGATGCTGTATCTCCAGCTGGTTGCATAAATGAAAAAACCGCTTATATTCTAAATAGTATGTGTATGTTATAGATTGTTACAACAATTCTGATACAACTTGATACTAATCCACGACGAGAACCCTGCCTAATTTTATTGTCTTTGAAAAGGTCTCACCTAAATCAGTGTAACCGTGTAACCATACCGAAGCATCATAATACCCAGGTACAATTACAGTTCCTTCTGTTGGGGGTTGCACAGATGGGTGATCTGTTGGTTTGTAGAAAAAGAGTTGTGCTTTTGATCCAGGCGGAATGTAAATACTATCTTTAGTCGAAAGCACATCATATGTTGCTGATGTTCCATTCACACCTTTGATCATCGCAGCAAAACTACCTTCTCCTGCTGTTCCATTAAAGGCAATTCTTGTGCCCTTCACGGTCATGTAAATGCCTGAAGTTCCAGCAAATGAAACAAAAGTATCGATTTCGTTATCATTATCGTGAATAAAGTAACTTGGGAATGATTTGTCTGGTATAGGGATTTGAAGAAAAGATGAATATGGGGTCATCGTAATATCATCTATTTTCATATCAACGTCTAGTGCCTCCCAGGTTGATGTAGAAGGAACAAAATTCATTGAAAAATTCAATCTTTGTGAAATCGGTACAACTACTTGTGGAAGACTAAAAGTAACATTATAAATTCCATAGCCAGCATCATTGTTATCTCCTAATGCCTTTGAATCTTGAAATGCTATTGAGGTTCCTAGGTTGTTGTAGACATTACTAATAAAATTTCCATCTTTGTCAGTTAAATCCAAGTCAATGCCAAACTGATGAGCACTTGTACCATAGTTTACCTTTGAGATATCATCTGTCTCAGTAGAAGTCAGCTCATAAGAATTCCAGTGAACAATATCATCAATCCATCCTTTGAAATAATTTCCATTCTCTGCTTTGTTAGAACCAACATGCCAATGATCATCGGCAGCGACAGTACTTTCACTATATGAGGGGTTATGAACAATTGTGGATTCTGCATCACTTCCATCAAGCTTTGTGATGTATAATCTACAATCATCATCAGATGCGTCTCTTGTCCCTATCACATGATACCAATTATCATCGTCGTACTCTTGTGTAGACAGACAGGTTGTAGTTGAACTGCCTCCCGAATTCATATTATATTCGTATAATACCTTGCCGACACTGTTTAAGGAAATTTTGTAATAATCACAGCTAGGACAGGTTCCATCTCCAGCCCAAAACGCTAGATATTGTTCGCTTGTAACTGCCCCATCTGTTTTAAACCATAATGAGGTTGAAACATCATTACTTCCGATATGATTTTCATCAGCAATAATTACGTCGTTTGTGCTTTTAAAGCAATCATTTACTCCATCATAATAATAAGAGCCAGAACTATGAGGGCCTGTACCAGCTTGAAATGCAGGAGTGCCGCCGACACCACCTGAACCTTTTGTGATTTTAACGTCGTCAAATTCTTTTACAGTAACACCAGTATTAGAATTTGCATCAAGAATGAACCTAACAGTATCAATGTCTACAGCATTATCAAAGGCAACATTGGTTGCAGTACCCGTTCCAGATTGTAAACCGGGTCCAGTGACTGTAATATCGTAGGTATCTGCATCTAAATCAGCGATAATCTCAATATTTACTACCCCATCATCACTTACATCGTTTACTACTCCAATTTGTGTATCTGTTCCATCCACAGTACCGATTGCGGCATCATTGGTAAAGCCGTTATTGTTATCTCCCCATTTAGTATTAACAGCAACGCCAGTAGCAGGATTTGTTGTTGGTGCTTCCATAAGTGCGCTGTCACCTAATTGCATAAACACTTCAAAAGTTCCCTCACTTCCAGATCTTACAATGTGCAATTCAAATGTCCATGTTATTTTACCAGATGTTTGTTTTGTGAATGTGTGACTAACATATGGTGTATTATTATTATCTCCAGTATCAAATTTTAATTTGTTAGAAGATATTCTTGCTTCATCCCCAGATCCACCATCAGTTTCACTCCAACTATTTCCTACAGTATTGCTGTTAGCTCGAGTAAAATCATCCTCAAAGAGAATAGACAAAGAACATCCTTCTAAATCTCTTTCATTACTAGTTCTTTCTGAATTATCCGGATTCTGTAATAATCCGTCTTCAAAATGAAAAATCATGGCTTCATCGACAGCGATTAAAGTTTGAGGCATTGCCTCACTTTGTAACTGTAATGAGGCTGTCCAAAGTCCGGCAGGAACTGTAATTGGTGAATTTGTGTTTTGTGTAAAGAAATTGGGAGTTGTTGATTCCATTTGTATTCTAGTACCATCAGTTCCCCCATCAACAGCTCCTGAGTACATTTGATATTTTGAATTTGGAGTCAAAGCAGTTTCTTGATGAAATAACAAGACATCAGAACTAAGTGAGCTTTTACCTAGTCCTATAGCCTCCAAGGCCACACCTGCTTGCTCTGCAAGAAGGACATTTCCTACTGTAACACTGGTTGAAACTTCATCAATCCCATTTACAAGCGAGGCCGAAAAGGATACCGTGTCGCCCTTTTCGCCCTTAATTTCATAGATCCATTGAAAAGTTGCAGAATCACCAGGTTCTAATTTATCATAAGAGGCAGGATCAGCTCCGGACTTTTGTTCATAAGAACAAAGAGCAGAACAAACTGGCGTAGTAATAGAATCCATTTCAGGTGTTAAATTTCGTAGCGTACTAGTACCGTTATTTATCACCTGTAGCGATATAATTGAATTAAAGCCCGTAGCTATTTTTTCCGGACTGGCCTTTAGTTTTAGGTATAAGGATTCTTCACCAATCGAATTCACAAATAAATTCTGCGAATTTCCACGTTCCGTTACCAATTTCATAGAATAAGATGCGGTCTCTAATGCTGACAAAGGAATGTTTTGACCAATGTTTGTTACTATTTGTCCTGATAATATATCTACATTTAGATCATACCTGGCCACCCAATCTGTGTCGGTTTTATTATCAACCCATAGCCGCGTTAATTTTACTGGAATGTTTCCAGGATTAGAAACAGTAATGTTAAATTTGTTATTATCCAAAGCTATCTTACTAATCACAAATTCCTCATTAACAGTATCTTGGTGTATACTTGATTTTACTATAACAGTTTGAACGAAATTATCCAAAGTATCCATGCTATAAGCAATATATCCAATCGTGATGGTCATTGCGAGTATAAAAAACACAGCACCGATTATGCTGCTAAGTCCACGTCTTTTTCTCAAGGAGGAGCTACCTGAGTTAGGATGATGTTGCCTCTTTCTGTGGTTACAACGACATCAATTGGAACTTTACTAATCCATGAATAAGTAACATTGGTTGAATATGATTTATGAACGAGCATTCTGCCGTCTGTGATTGATTGGGTTGTTATCGTAGATCCGTCTGTTGGGTCTATAAATTTAATTTCAGTGACGTTTAGTGCTAAACTTCCTGTATTAGTTAATGTGACGTTGGTAACTTTAGGAACACTATTAACAAACCAAACATGATCAATTAAAAGATCTTCATTTATTTTATTGATACTATCAGAAAATGTCATTGACAGTGCCATTTGTTGATTCGAAAGTTTCATATCCGACCAGCCAACGATCATAGTTCCCATAACTGCAACAGCTGCCAACAATATTGCACTTGTAACTACGGTGCTTAGCCCACGCTTATGCAACCTACTAGGCAAATTCATAGAGCAGTTTGGATAAAGATGAGTATATTGGTCTGTATGTCATTTATTAGAACTTACAATTTGGATATTTCCGTTTAGCCTCAAGTTTTGATTTCTTCAGGTTTCATTTCCTTAGCAATTGGTTCTTCTGCTTTAGCTTTTTGTGATTTTAATCCAACTGCTTCCTCAATTGTCAAGTTAGGATAGTTTTTTTCAAACCATTCTTTGTATTTTTTATCTTTATTGTATCGATCAATGTAATGTTGAGGGCCCTTTTTGGGATCAACAAAACTAGCAACCGTTGGTTTTTCCTCAGGTTTAACCTCTTCAGTTTTGATTTCCTCAGGTTTAACCTCTTCAGTTTTGATTTCCTCAGGTTTAACCTCTTCAGTTTTGATTTCCTCAGGTTTAACCTCTTCAGTTTTGATTTCCTCAGGTTTAACCTCTTCAGTAATTGGCTCTTGTGTTTTTACCCCTTCTGAATCAGTTCCATGTTCTGTCGTTTTTTGTTCTGTGACAACTTTAGAGACTTGTGAGATAGTGCCTAACATGTATGGAGGGCAATGAACGGCAATGCTTTTAGTGAGCATATATAAAGTAGGGAATAAATCCTGATAAATCAGGTTCAAAATTTTAGGAATGTTATTTTCGTCATTCTGCAGAACTTCTTCTCTTTTAGATTCTTTACCAAAAATTGTAGCAAGCCCATCTACTACTAAACGAATACTTTTTGGATCTGAGAGTATTATAAATGAAAATTTTAATGTGGAGAGTTCCTCGGTGGTTTTAACCTCGTCTAAAGAAGCATCAATATCGTATTTTATAAAGGCAGGTGGTTCTGCTTCAGATTTACTAATAGCTAAGGAGCCTATTTCGACTTTAGGATGCATTCTGGCTTATTGGGCATTAAATAGTCATTAAACGATCTGTGTGTATCAAAACAATACATATACAGAATTAAGAGATGTGCTATTCAACACCATCCTATTGAGCAATCATAGAGGAATCCTAGGGCAAAAACTAAGCATATCCAAACTTCAGACAGACAGCTTTAACTTATCTGTAAAAATTTCAAAATTAAGCAATATCCAAAACACAAAATTAACCAAACTTTATGATACCAAGAGATACATTGACCCCTCAATGTTTTCCTTTGGTTCTGAATATGAAGACATGATACCAAATGGCACTCCTCCTTTTCTAGATAGTGGAGAAAAATATGTTGAAAGAATAACAAGGGCACTTTCATATTTTAAACAATGTGCCCTAATTGGACCCAGTGGAACAGGAAAAACTCACATTGTTTATCTTGTCTCTGAATTATGTCGCCTGCCATTATGGGAAATAAACTGTGGTCTTCAAACTTCTGTTTTTGATTTGTTTGGAAGATACATTGGTTTGGGCAAAGAAAACTGGATTGATGGATTGATCACCAATTGGTGTAGACATGGTGGCATTTTGTATCTTGATGAGGCAAACATGATGAAACAAGATATTGCTACAAAGTTAAACCCCATTTTGGATGCTCGAGGACACATGGTATTAACTGAAAAGGATAACGAAATGATTCATCGTCATAGACATGCATATTTGATTATTAGTATGAACCCCTTTTCAGCAGAATTTGCTGGTACAAAACCCATCAATGCAGCTATGAGAAGAAGAATGAGCGTTTGGTTAAACTTTGACTATATGAGTAGTGGTAAGAATGTAGATAAAAAAGAAATTCAACTTGTTACTGATAAAGCTGGCATACATTGGGAAATAGCCGAAAAGATTGTTGAGGTAGGAGCAAAATTAAGAGAAGAATACAAGACAGGCGATTTGCCATATGGGCCCTCAATAGGAGACCTTGTAAACTGGGGCATGTTAATAGCTGATGGGGCATCTATTGAAGATTCTAGCAACGAAACCATCGTTTCAATGACTAGTGACGACCTGGAAGTTCAGGACGAAGTAAAAAGCGTTATCCAAAAAGTATTCAGGTACAAAAGTGATGAAAGAAACGGTATTTGATATAGCACATCATATTTTTTATGATGAAGTTGCTCAGAAAAGTGATGCCGATATAGATTTTAATTTATCAAATAAAATAGATTTCCCAGAAATCAAATTTATTCCTAGAATGCGTGTGACTTTACCACTACCGGTAGAATTTACTGGAAAATATTTTTTTGAAGGAAATGTTTTTGATAATTATGATGATTACCATGATACTATTTGGTGTCTATTTTTAGCTTCAATTTATCACACAGGAGCACATGCGAAAGTTTCTGAGTATACCAAATATGAATATTGGTTACAAGACAAAACGCCTGATAAAGGCTGGAAGGTAATCGATTATGTAGAGGATATTAAAGTACAAGAATATCTTAGAAAATTCTATCCAGAAGCATGGGAAAACATCACAATAATAAATACCACATACGATGAGTTATACAAAACTAAAACTCTAAAAAATTCAAAAAAACTTGCAAAAGAAAAATTCTCCGAGCATTTTATTGTTAATGCTTCAAACGAAATGTCAGAACTGAAAGAAAGATTAACACGTACTGATAACCAAGAAATAAGGGAACTTATACCATATCTTGACTTTCTTTACAAGAACCAACATATCTTACCAGAAAATGTTATGCCCTATTATGAGCATCATCATTTAGAAAAGTACAATAAATTTGGCAAAAATGTAAAAATTCAACCTAAAGGAGAATTCAAAAGATTTGTAGAAAACATAGATGAACTTTGGGTAAAAGAAAAGCACAATACTGATAAAATGATGAAACAATACGAAAAATTAGCACATAATTTGCATTTTGATGAGATAAAAATAAGTCCAGAGAATTTTGGTGAGTTCTTGCGAGTAAGGAATGTAAGCTCAAAGCTTGTAAAGAAACTTAGAAGTGAGCTCAAAATGGTTTCAAATGTTGTAAATTCTCCAACCTCTCAGGATATGGGTCTGATAGAAATGCAAAAAGCAATACAAGCAGAGGCAAGCCAAAATAATAGCATACAAATTTTCGAACAAGATGAACATAGTAGACAAAATGAAAATTGGGTTATAATTTTTGATACTAGTGCCAGTATGAATTTAAAATTTGAAGACATGAAAACATTATCTCTTTGTTTGTCAGAAGCCGCAAATGAGCTAAATGCAAATAGAGGAACGTGGGGGATGTACAGTTTTAACAATAATTTCATAGTTGTAAAAGATCATTCTGAAAACTATAATCAACAAATAAAGTCGCGGATTGGAGGAATTGAAAATAAAGGACTTTCTTTAATTCCAGATGCAATTACAATGGGTACTAGAATTCTCGCTGCAGATATTAATACAGAAAAAAAATATTTGATTATAATTACAGATGGCCAATCACTAGGATATTCAGACATTGACAAAGAGTTCAAAGCATCACTAGAACTTGCAAAAAAGGCTGGAATTAGTATTATTGGGATAGGGGTTCCAGAAGGCATAACAAAGTTCTTTTCTGCCACGATTTCCACCAAGGATCTTCGTAAGACTGTATCAAGCTTTATTGAGTCATATACCATGCTTGCAAGACAAATGTAATTTTGTAATCGGACATACTAGTTCTGATATTCATCCATGGAGGAGAATTATTCATTAATGAATGCATTCACAAAGACTAAAAGAAGAGCAATCAGTACTGTGCTTACAACCATCATAATTTTGGTGGCGTCAGTCGTACTAGCTTCAGGAGTAGTTCTTTATGGTACCAGTCTTTTCCAGAGTGGTACTCAGCAAGAAGCAATTTCTGTATCTGGTTTGAAGGTATGGGTACACGGTACTGCTGCCGACGGTCTTGCGTGGGGTGCATTTGCTGTTAGAAACAGTGGAGACAAGATTGTCTCCGT
>JADFLH010000019.1 GCA_022564515.1 Nitrososphaerota archaeon | reverse complement strand
TCTCGTTCAGCTACACAGGAAATTTTTAGTGTTCTAAGAATTTCAGTCGCCTTTTCTTTTTCACTTGGTAGTGTTGCAGTCATTCCAATTATTCTTACATTTGAATTAGCAAATCGTTCAGCAATTCCAGAATATGCATAGTTACCAATAGTTCTGTGGGCTTCATCAAAAATTACTAATGTGAATTGTTCAGATGAAACAATTTGTCTATTCAAATCGTTTCTAGTAATTTCCGGAGTAGCACAAATTACACTATTCATCCAAAGTTTTTTTCTTTTTAGGATCGTATCTTCTCCTGTAATAATTCCAATATCATCCAATGTAAGATTATTTTTAAGAAATTCAAAATGTTGGTTTACAAGAACTCTGGTTGGCGCTAAGAACAAAATCCCTCCCGTTCTCCGTGAAAGAAATTCTGCAATCACCTGTAATGCGACTGCGGTTTTTCCAAGACCTGTGGGTAATACAACAAGACAGTTTTCATTTATTGCTTGATTTGCTAGGTTTACCTGATATTCTCTTCTTTCCAAGGTATCCTTTTGCACAAATTTTTGTTCGATGAATTGTTGAGCCAAGTTTTTTGTTTTCATTTTTTATCCATTTTTTGTTGATTTTATGGTTTCGTGTAGTAGATTGATAGCTGTTGCTCAAATATCCATAAACAGCCTAAAATTTTCCCTGTAATACCGAATAAAATTCGAGCATAAATAAGAGATTTAGGCATATGCTGAGATTTACTCAATTAAACATTGATGCATAGTTACCTTTTTAACATAATTTTTGAGTGGATAGATGAAAAAGTATGAAAAAATTACTCCTGCCTTTATTTTTGATTATATTTCTAACCTTAATACCATTTTCATACGCAACACTTGATTTATCTAATAAACAACTCATTAGTAATGACGGTTCAATCATCTTAGTGTTTGGAGAAAATACAGAAAAAACATTCTTTACAAATAGTAAAATCACACCAAACTTGGAATTAGGAATTATTAAGTTATCTGAACAAAAATTTCTATTTGATTCTACTGATCTTGTTTCTGTTAGAATTTTGGGAGATTCAATAGCGGTAAAATCTTTTGAACCAAGTGTGATACTTTATGCTCGAAATACTGGAAATAACGACTACTCAATTGCTATTTACACACTAGATGTTGGATTTAAAAAACAAACATTTACAGCTTCTCTTGAATCAAAAACAGGTGGATTAGAAACAAAATTAATTGAAGAAACAGAAGTAAAACAAGAGGTTGCAATTGCAATCAGTAATCCAATTAGAACACAGGTTAGAGATGTATACACTTTAACAATTCGTGTTTATGATCAAACAATAAATCCTACGGCTGACATTCAAAAACAAGAGGGCTATCTGGAAGGAATTAAAGTAAATATTGAAATTCTAGATCCTAACGGCAATGTATTCAAAACAATTTCTGGTGAAACAGACAACAAAGGGTATTTTATATTTGAACACCAAATAATAGAAAACATCGATAAGCTTGGAGAATATACCTTCACAATCAAAGTAAATAACCAAGTTTATGAAGGTTCTACAAATTTCATAGAAGAAAGTGCTGATGGTGCAAGTGCTCCTTGACTAATCTCTTTTTATGCTAAAAAATTAACATTTTATACGAACTGTTATCAAGTTGTACCCGAATTGATGTAGCGTTATGACGTTATGGTGAGTTGTTGGAGATTTGTTATAACATAATGATTATCTTTTATGAATGTGATGCCAACAACAACAACAACAAGTTTCCCAAGTACAATTAGGACAATTTTTTTCAGAATTACTATTCTTACATTCTTCAAGAGAACAACCACAATCAAAGTAGATCTGTAATGTGTCGTAAAGGTGTAAAAAAATAACCTTGGGAGATCAACAAAGCTTTAGCTTAAGATTAATAAAGTATTATACCGTACTATACGGTATAATGAGAGCACGACTGACATACATACCATTAGAGGTAGCTGACCAATTTGGTGACTTTATCATAGAAAGAGATGAACAGGTCCTAGATGCGGTAAAAGTCAGAGCGCGGGATTATAGTACGCTATCTATACTAAAACTGCTTTATCAGTTAAGAGGGAATCCAATGACCTTTTCTAATTTGTATTCAAAGTCAAAGATCAGAATGAAAAGATCGTTCCTAAACTATCTGCATCTTTGTACAAATTACAATTTTATTAAAAGAGAACCGGTAGGATCTAATGTGATCTATACGATTACCACTAAAGGTAGAATGATGTTGGACATGTTCATGCAGAAAAGTAAACTTTAGGCACAGCTAGGAACAAACTACATCTAATAATAGCCATAACTGAGCATATTTTTTGCTCAAAATTCAAAAAACGGCATAATTTTTTTAAATAAATCTGAATGCATATGCAAAAATTTGTCAGATTACGACTGTCTTATCTGTAATGATTTGGCACATACTGTTCCTTATGTTGTAATTAACAAAAATAACAGTAGATGACAATAGAGGGATCTAAATTAGAAACTGGTTTTTTTGTAGAAAGCTTCAGAAAACCCATCGAAAGTTTACAACAAAATCTCTTAAAATTTGGTTTATCATACAATCAGGCCAAAGTTTATGTTTTTTTAAGTAAGAATGGACCAAAGTCTGCTGCTGAGGTCGCAAAAGCGTTAAAACTGCCAAGAACAGAAACATATCATCTGGTAAACTCATTACAGCATAAAGGAATTGTAATGTCCAAGTTTGGAAAACCAATACAGTTTGATGCGCTTTCCTTAGACAAATCGATTCTAATCTTAGTAAACAATGAAAGAAGTAGAATTAATGAATTAGAGGAGCAAAAAAAAGAACTTGTTACTTTATGGAAAACCATACCAACAGCTTATTCAGATGAGTTGGAAATGGATGAAAGTAGATTTCAGATTTTAAAAGGAAAAAACTCTATAACTGTAAAATTCAAGAATATGATTGAAAAATGTGATAAAGAAATTCTAATCCTTGGTACTGAGGAAGATTTATTGAAGTTTTATCATACCGATTTTATTGACAGTCTAAAAAAACTAAAGAAAAATCTGCAAATTCTTACAACCTGCTCAAGTAAAACATCCTATGTTTTTGAAAAACTCTCAAAAGAAAAAATTAAAAAATTCTATGATTTGCCAGGGGAAGGCATGTTTTTTATTTTGAAAGATCATGCAGAAGTAGTATTCTTGATTAAGACTAATGATGATCTGTTGGCTGTTTGGACAGATTCAAAACCTTTTGTAGAATCGTTTTCCTTGTTATTTAATCTAGTTTGGAATAAATCTAGTCACATTGAGGCCTCTGATGATTTAGATTCTTCCCAGTTAGAATTTAATTATGAACATAGAGTAAAAGAATTAGATCAAGAAAAAATAATTATAGAAACTTTACAAAATTATGCTGCAAAATTCAAAAAGGGTTCTAGGAAATAATTTCTTACGCCCGCACCCAACATGCTATCAATAAAACAAACTCTTCTATTGGTTTTTAGTGTAACTAGTTTTGTGGTATTTTATATCGGTCTTTTGAACCACCTTACGACAGATAGTTATTCTAGTTTCCTTGTTCTCATCTTTGCTTCAATTTCTTCAGCGGGCGTAATGATCAGCACTTTCATCATTTCTAGAAATATCACAAAACCCATAGAGCGGCTTGTCTTATTGATGACCGACTTTGCAAAAAATGAAAGAAGGCCAAAAAATAAACCATTGAAAACTAGTATAAAAGAACTAAACGAACTTAACCAAAATTTCGAACATATGGTAAAAACAGTCGAAAACACAATTCAAGTTGAAAAAAAATTAGTCAGAGAACTCAAAGAAATTGATATGCAAAAAAATGAGTTTGTTGCCATGGTTTCGCATGAACTCAAAACACCACTGGTCCCTATCATGGGGTATGCTGAAATGTTAAAAAAATCCCACCTTATGGGGCAATTAAGTCCAGAACAAAGTGATGCAGTAAATGAGATTCATGAGAGTTCAAAAAGATTGGAAAAATTGATTGGAGATATCTTAGTTGCTCAAAAACTTGAAATGGGAAAATTAACTTTCAAAAATGAAACTGTTGATATTGAAAAGGTCGTTTCAGAACAAATTAAAAATTTTGAACCTCTTGTAACGGAAAAAAATATTCAGATAATTAATTCAAATGACATAAAAACGACTATAATCACTGACAGGAGTAGATTGAATCAAGTATTTTCAAACCTCATAACAAATGCAATTGATTTTGTTCCAAAAGAAAATGGACTAATTGAAATCGGTGCCAAAGATAATAAAAGCGATGTTATTTTCTATGTGAAAGATAACGGGATCGGAATTTCTCCTGTGAGGCAAAAGATGATTTTCAAAAAATTTTTTCAAACCGATACTTCTGCAAGAAGGTATCGTGAAGGCAGTGGGTTGGGTTTGTCTATTTGTAAAGGGATTGTTGAAAGATTTGGAGGAAAAATATGGGTTGAAAGTAAAGAGGGCGAAGGGTCCACATTCTTTTTTAAAATCCCTAAATTGGTTAAGGAGTTGATTTCTACAGCATGAACTGGAAAGAAAATAAGCGATTTGATAAATTGAAAATAAAATTTACTAACAAATTTAGACAATTTTCACCTATACTCCTATTTTATTCTCAAAGTAAATTGAAAGTCGTGGTTAAATGAAAATATTACTGATAGATGACAATGAAAGAATCTCAAAAATGTTGTCTACCTTTCTTCGACTAAATGGTCATGAATGCATAGTTGCAAGTGAAGGAGAAACTGGCATAGACTTTATTGAGGGACAAAAATTTGATGTCATTTTACTTGATCTAGCTATACCCAAATTTAGTGGCTATGACATCATAGATGCTTTAGACAAAAAAGGTAAACTTGAAGAATACAAAATCATTGTTTTTACCGCATCAAGTATTTCTAAAGAAAAATTAGATGACTTGGTAGCCAGAGGCATAAAAGGATACCTTCTAAAGCCCACAGATCTAGACGAATTACTAGAAAAAATCAAAATTGTCGCCGAGGCGTAGTTGTCATATAAGGTTAGCATAATTCAATTGTTTGAACATTCATTATGAGATAAAAATTGTCTAACAAAGAAGTTTCAAAATTGTTATTAACAAAGTAATTAGTCTGAAGAACTCGATGTAAAGAGTGCAACAAAAAGAATTTCCAGAAGCCGAAGTTTTTGAAATTAATAAAGTTGTTCTGAAAAACCCCATAATTTTTGCAGGCTTTGTTGGCGCTGGTCTGGTGGGGCCAATATCAATTGGCCACATGATTGAAAAGTTGCAAATGAAGGTGATTGGTTATATGAGATCAAAGTATCTTCCACCATCAACAGTTTTTTTAAGAGGCAGATTACGACATCCCTTCCGTTTTTACTCAAATAAGGAAGGAACTGTTTGTGCAATAATATGTGAAATTACTCTCCGAATGGAAGGTTTGTACGCAATAGTTGCTGCTGTTTTAGATTGGGCTAAAGAAAAAGGATCAAATGAAATCATAATTGTCGATGGAGTTGCTAGTAATGAACACGATAACAAAGTATATTGTGCTGCCGAGGAAGATCTTTGTAGGATCATGGCTGAAAAAGATATCAGCATGATTCCTCAGGGTTTCATTACAGGAATCTCAGGAGGAATCCTTAACGAATGTTTGATTCGAGAGATTCAAGGAGTGGCTTTGCTAGTCAAGGCAAACAAAACAATAGCAGATCCTGAAGCCGCGGCCACTTTACTAGAAGCTATCAACAGAATGTATGAAATGCAAATTGATACCAAAAGCCTAAAAGAAGAAAAAGAGAGGATAGGCTCAGAACTCAAAGAACTCTCTCAAAAATACATCCAGCACAGAAAACAATCTTCAGGAATGTATATGTAGAATTAAGATATCAACTTATGCAAATTCTTTTATTCAAATCAGGTCAGCACAAAATTATGGTAACAACTTACAAAAAAGCAGGTGTAGATATAACAAAAATTAAACAAAGTCATGCCACAATTGGCAAAATTATCAAATCCACGCACAAATTACAAAAGAAGGTCAGAATTGTCCATGGTTTTGGACATTATGCTGGAATCACAGAAATTCCTGGAAAGATCCTTTTAGCAACCCACACAGATGGTGTTGGAACAAAAGTGCTTATTGCAAGCATGATGAAAAAGTATGACACAATTGGGATAGATTGTGTGGCAATGAATGTAAATGATGTAATCTGTATTGGGGCAACGCCAATTTCATTTGTTGATTATATTGCGGCAAACAAAAATGATGAAGGCATTCTTAAAAAAATCATTCAAGGCATAGTGAAAGGTGCAAAAAAAGCAAACGTCCCAGTGGTGGGTGGAGAAACTGCGATAATGCCTGATGTAATTTCAGGGACTCAATTTGCATTTGATCTTGCTGGCATGGTGGTGGGTATGTTAACCAAAAAACAGATGATATTAGGAAATAAGATAAAGCCAGGAGACATTATAGTTGGCGTTCAGAGCAATGGGCTTCACTCAAATGGTTATTCATTAGCAAGAAAAATCCTGCTTGAAAAATATTCACTGCAAGATAAGATCAAGGGAATTGGCAAACTTGGAAATGCCCTCCTAAATCCCACTCGAGTGTATGTAAAACCCGTACTTAGAGTACTAGAGGAGTGTAATGTGCATGGTCTTGCTCACATTACCGGCGGTTCTTTTACCAAGCTTTTGAGGCTCAAAAAAACGGGTTTCATGCTGGATGAAATGCCAACACCACCTCCAATTTTTCAAATAATGGAGAATGAGGGCATTAAAAGATTAGAGATGTACAAAACCTTCAACATGGGAATCGGCTTTTGTGTAATAGCTACAAAAAATGAAGAAAAGAGAATAACCTCAATTTTCAAAAAATTCGGAATGAAAAGCAAACGAGTTGGGCAAATAATAGAAAGAAAAGGAGTTTTTGTAAATTCTCTAAAACTGACATAATGAAACAAAATGATTTTGTATAATTTCACAAACCAGTAAGCGACTTATATTGCCCCCCTTATGATCTGATAAGGTCTGATTAATTGAACAAAATTTTGGCTATAAGTGGAATCACACTAGTGGTCATAATCTCCATGCTGTTCACATTGCCTGATATGATTGGACTTGAGTTTACAATTGGAATGACGTTGACACTGTCAGTTTTGATTGGGATTTACGTGATTTTGATTACTGAGGCAATCCACAGGACTACCCTTGCAATGTTTGGGGCACTTTTGATTATAATTGTGCTGATTCAAACTGAAATAATTCCAGCACATGACACTGTTGATTTTGTAATCGGTGCCATTGATTTCAACACAATTGGACTGCTTTTGGGAATGATGATAATTGTTGGGATACTTGGAGAGACAGGCATCTTTCAATATATTGGAATAAAGGCAGCAAAACTGGCCAAAGGAAACGTCTGGAAGCTAATGTTATTATTTTCAGTTATTACTGCAGTTGGTTCTGCATTTCTGGACAATGTTACTATGATTCTTCTCATGGTTCCTGTCACCATTTCTGTTGCTAGAATTTTGAACATAAATCCAATATCTATTATTCTCGCTGAGATTTTTGCATCAAACGTTGGCGGGGCCGCTACCCTCATCGGTGATCCTCCAAATATTATGATTGGATCAGCTGCAGGAATACCATTTATTGAGTTTGCGTATCACATGCTTCCAGAAGTCGTCATAACATTTGTTGCCTCACTATTGTTGCTTAGAGTTATGTTTAGAAAAGACCTCAAACAAAAGCCTGAAAATGTAGAAAAACTTCAGCAAATTGACGAAACAAAAGAAATCAAAGACATGATGTTGCTCAAAAAAAGTGCAATAGTTCTTCTTGGAGTAATAATTGCGTTTATGATTCATGGATTTCTAGAAATTGAGGTATCTATTATTGCTCTAGCTGGTGCGGCCATTCTTTTGTTAATTACAAGAATGAAACCCGCAAAAGCATT
The DNA here is from genome assembly GCA_022564515.1 of Nitrososphaerota archaeon. Taxonomy (GTDB): domain Archaea; phylum Thermoproteota; class Nitrososphaeria; order Nitrososphaerales; family Nitrosopumilaceae; genus DRGT01. Next base: position 18,949 of record JADFLH010000019.1, on the reverse strand, counting down.
TACACACGTAGAATGGCCAACCTTGCTTTTTTTCGCAGGATTATTTGTTATTGTTTCTGGTGTTGAATTAACTGGAGTCCTTGAAATTTTTGCTAATCAAATAATACAAACAACTGGAGGCAATTTAATAACTACATCAATCCTGATCATATGGTCCTCAGCCTTTGCTTCTGCTTTTGTTGACAATATTCCTTATACTGCGACCATGATTCCAATAATTGAAAACATTTCACAAGATCCGAGTATTGTAAGGTCGTTATCCAGTTTCTCGTATAATCCTTTGTGGTATGCTCTTGCAATTGGTGCCGATTTTGGAGGAAATGGGACTTTGATTGGTGCAAGCGCAAACCTTGTCGCTGTTGCAGTTATGGAGCGACATGGTTATCGAATGTTCTTTCGAACCTTTCTCGTAAAGGGTATTCCCTACATGATTGCGACAACCCTAATTGCCACAGGAGTATTTTACGTGAAGATGATTTTGAATGTTTGACAATCCCTCGTTGTTTTTATCTGATCATGGTGAAGGTATTACATGGTATTAGACAATACATTTCATGAGAAAATTACATCGTTGATTGATGAAACTTTAATACCTCATGGAATTTCAAGTCCTGAATTTGACAAAAAAATCTGGGATTACCATTATGATGATGATTTTAAGTATGGTCAAAAGGCAGGCTTGATAATGGGCTTAATTCTTGGATATTATATAGCAAAGTATGGCAAAGTTCCTCCAGAGGATGAATTATTGGAAATGACAAAAATGGTCGAGTTGCGTAAAGATGAAATCAAAAAAAGTTTTGCAGACATACATATTTCAAGTCAAAAGCCTTAATGATTATGAATATCTCATTATAGTAGAACACCAAAAAGTGTTAAATTACATTATTCAAGAATGTTTCTAAATAATGGTTGAGGATTACATCACAATTTGTACAGCATGTTCCAAAGGTTTAACCAGAGAAAATTTGAAATATGAAAACGGGCTGGCATTTCATCCAGAATGTTTTGAACAATGGGAGCAAATTCCTACCAATTGTTCCAGATTTAACAAACAAAACTTCAAGACTAAAAATTCAGATAATTCAATTAAAAAATCTTAAAATTCGTAATGGTGGCTCAAGTGATAAATCACCTTAAAGAAAAAATCTACACGAAATACAAAGGAAAAAACAAAAAGTAGAGGGAACTCGAGAAAAAACAAATCAAGGCCTAAAAAAAGAAAAGCTGGATGAAAAAGAGAACAGGGTTCACCAAAAACACACCGAAAAAATTGACCTGAAAGCCAAGCCCACGAAAAATTAGTTGGTCCAAGAAATGAAAATAAAAGAGACCGAGGTAAATTTTTTCTAAAATTTTAAAGAATTTATGGCAGAGCCCTGACATCCAAATCATGCCACAATCTGAAACCTTGTTTTCAAAAGCGTGTTGTGAGATATCTCAAAATCTGTTAACTGTTGCAGCACCGACTAAAAAAGAAGTGAAATATGAGATAAAAAAAATCTGTGCCAAATATTCACTAGAACGGATTCCAAGAAATAACGAAATTTTAGCAATGGCGAAGGGCTCTGATTTTTTAAAATTACGAAAAGTTCTTCTCAAAAAACCTGTCAAAACAGCGTCAGGCATTGCTGTGATTGCTCTTATGCCAAAACCGTATGCATGTCCTCATGGCAGGTGTACTTATTGTCCAGGTGGAATTGAATTCAATACTCCAAACAGCTACACAGGAAATGAGCCATCCACAATTAATGCAATTGAAAATCAATATGATCCTAAAAGTCAAATATTGACAAAAATTGAAAAGTTGACAGCTTACGGTCATGAGTCATCAAAATTAGAGTTAGTTATAGTTGGCGGGACTTTTCTTTTCATGCCAAAAAACTACCAAGAAAATTTCATAAAAGTATGTTATGATGCATTAAATGGTTTTGACTCAAGTTCTTTGGAGGATGCCAAAACAAACAACGAAAGAGCTAAAATACGAAACGTTGGTTTTACAATTGAAACAAAACCAGATTATTGTAAGCAAGTCCATGTAGATTCAATGCTTGAGTATGGAATTACCAGAGTTGAAATTGGAGTTCAAAGCTTACAAGAAAGAGTCTATCAAATTGTGAATAGAGGACATAATTTTAATGATGTTGTTCAATCTTTTCAAATTTCAAAGGATGCAGGTTACAAAATCGTAGCTCACATGATGCCAGGTCTTCCCACAATGACTCCAACTGAAGATATTGAAGACTTTAAACAGTTGTTTGAGGATTCCCGTCTTAAACCAGACATGTTAAAAATTTATCCATCACTTGTTTTGGAAGATACCCCACTTTACAAACAATACAAGTCTGGAGAATATATTCCATATTCTCTAGAAGATATGATCAGAGTTCTAACAGAAATAAAAAAAATTGTTCCACGATGGGTTAGAATAATGAGGATTCAACGAGAGATTTCCCCATCAGAAATTGTAGCTGGGCCAAAATTAGGAAACATACGACAAGTAGTTCATGAAAATCTGAAAGCACAGGGATTACACTGTAAATGTATTAGATGTAGAGAGATAGGTCTGTCAAGAAATATCCTACAAAATGATTTTAGATTGAATCGAAAAGATTATTCATCTTCTGAGGGAAGGGAAATTTTTCTTTCTTTTGATGATTCAGATGATTCAATTTATGGATTTTTGAGGTTAAGAAGCCCTAGCTCAAAAGCTCATAGAAAAGAGATTTCTGACAAAACCTGTATTGTTCGCGAATTGCATGTTTATGGAAAATCGTTAAAACTTGGAGAACGAAATAACGCCAGTGCCCAGCATTTAGGATTAGGGAAAAAATTGGTAAGTGCGGCAGAAAAAATTTCAAAAGAAGAATTTGATGCAAACAAACTTTTGATCATCAGCGCTGTGGGAACAAGAGAATATTATAAAAATTTAGGATACACGCTAAGTGGTCCTTATATGACAAAAAACTTGACCTAGTAGGATTACAAATGTATGACCAAAATGTAATTGGAAAAGGAACTTGGATCGATAAACTTGCCTTTGAGTTAGTTGAAAGAGAAAAATCAATTGGCAGAAAACTGGATTTGATCTGGGTTGAAAGTGGACTTGGTGCATCAGGAATTCCACATATTGGAAGCTTGGGGGATGCTGTAAGAGCATTTGGAGTAAAGCTTGCACTGGAAAATCTTGGCTATAAATCAGAACTAATAGCTTATTCGGATGATTTAGATGGATTAAGAAAAATTCCAGAAGGATTTCCGGACTGGTTAAATGAACATTTGGGAAAACGGGTATCTTCTATTCCTGATCCGTTTGATTGCCATGATTCCTATGGAATGCATATGAGTAGTCTTTTACTTGAAGGTCTTGATGAATTAGAAATTAAATACGATTTTAGACGAGCAAAGGACACATATGAAAATGGACTTTTAAAAGATCAAATTCACACCATACTAATCAACAGTAAAAAAATTGGAGCAAAGGTATCAGAACTATCTGGACAGGAAAAATATCAAACTGTCTTACCCTACTTTGCTGTTTGTGAAAATTGTGATAAACTTTACACAACTGAATCCTTCGAATATCTTTTGGATGAAAAGAAGGTAAAGTATCGATGTCAAGATGCCACAATTGGCTCAAATGTTGTCAAAGGTTGCAGATATGAAGGAGAGTCTGACATTACAAAAGGACTCGGAAAGCTAGCTTGGAAGGTTGAGTTTGCTGCCAGATGGCAGGCTTTTGATGTACGATTTGAAGCCTATGGCAAAGACATTATGGATTCTGTAAAGGTAAACGATTGGGTTGCAGACGAGATTTTGAAGTATCCTCATCCTCATCATGTGAGATACGAAATGTTCTTAGACAAAGGCGGAAAAAAGATTTCAAAATCTTTAGGAAATGTTGTGACATCACAAAACTGGTTAAAATACGGTACTCCAAAATCAATCTTACTATTACTATACAAAAGGATTACTGGAGCACGTGAGTTAGGATTTGAGGATGTTCCTTACTTGATGGATGAGTACAATGAATTAGAGGATATTTATTTTGGAAAAATAAAGATCGATAATAAAGCAAAAGAAATAAAATTAAAAGGACTTTATGAATATGTTAATTTACTAAAAATTCCAAAAAATCCTAGCCCTCATGTTAGTTACAGATTATTAATTGAACTTGGAAACATCTTCAAAGAGGAAAGAAACAACAGGATAATGAAAAAACTGTTAGATTATGGAGTAATAAAAAATGAAGAACCCGGGATAAATGAATTGATAACCCTGGCAGGGAATTTTGCTGATGACTTTGATCAACGTGAAAAACTCGAATTGCTAATAGATAAGAATACAGAAAAAGGATTGGCAGATTTGGTTGAAGTACTGGATTCTGATAAAGAACCAGAGGATCTACAAAATGTCATCTATCAAATAGCAAAAAAAAATGAGATACCCCCAAAAGATTTCTTCAAAACCCTTTACCAAATTATTTTAGGAACTAGTAGAGGTCCAAAAATAGGTCCATTTATAGAAGACATTGGAAGAAACAAGATTGCAAAAACTCTTAGAAATCACATTCAATGAGTTCAAGATGGCTCATAAGGATTATAATAAACCACGCAAAAGTGGAGGATTTTTTCTAATTATTTTTGGTGCGCTTCTTTTCATTCTTGCTCCCACTTACCTCGCTGATTCCCCCGAGTTGGGCATTGCAGCTATTGTCTTTGGATTTGCTACAGGAGGTTTAGGATTTTACCTAAATTTTCTCAGGGGGAGAGGAAAAATTAGATGAAAGACAGATATTCATTTTCAGGCATTGTGTAGGTAATAACTTTGGACTGGTTTAAACGAACTCAAGAGGATGCTGAGGGCAAAACTTCAGAAGAAAATTCTACTCAAAATATCAAAACTGAGCATTCAGATAATGAGCATGAGAAAGGTGAGCAAAATCAGCTACAAAATGAAATTAAGACACAGACTGAACATCTTCAATCCATCTCAAAAAAACTCACCGATGTAAAAAAGGAATATGATGAGGCCGTTGGGAAATTAATCTTAGTAAAAAAAGATTTAATCCAGAAAAACAAAGATATGAATTCACTAAACACCCTATTATCTATTTCCCAAAAAACAACTACCAGCCAACAAAATGGAAAAATATATTCAGAAAAAATAAAGAAAGAAAAAGATATTCTTGAAGATATCAAATCTCAAATTAACAAAGGTAAAAAAGAAATGGAAGAAATTAAAGTGAGAAAGACTGATTCGCTTTCAGAGCTTAAGCAGTTAAAAATGGAATATCCCGCTACAGAATCTAGACTTGAAACAATGTTTACACAAATAAAAAAATCTCAAGAGGAACTAGAAAATATTGAAACTAAAAAACAAAAAATCATGGATGAGATTAATAAAATAAAAAATACAAATCAAATTACAAATAAAAACTCTAGTGATCAAAGCAAAGAATCAAAGCATGTAGTAGAAGCTGCAAGTGCAGTTATCGCATCAATGAAAAATAAAGTTAACATAGCTGAAAAAGAGATTATAACAATACAACAGATGTTAGGAAAAGAAAGAAATGAGCATCAAGCAACAAAAAAACAATTAGAATCATTAAAAAAATCAGACAAAACTAGCCATCAAAATAAATCATAATGATACATAGTATTTTTTCCATTTTTCTTTAATCTCTTCTTCACTGTATCCTAAATCATACAGCGGAGATGTGATTTCATTCAAAGTATCAATCTTAACCATCACTATGGCATTGATCTTGCTTTTGATTCCTTGTTCTTCATAGTACTTTAAAATTTTTGAAAATTCATAGTTATCTCTCAAAATTTTTGCTTTACCTTTGAAACGATAGCCTCTTCGAGTAAAGGGGTCAACTACATTAATTTCTACAACTGGATTTTTTTCTAAATTAACTATAGTTTGAGGTGATTTGATATCTGCAAACATTACATAACTATCTTCCCATGCCAAAATAGTTCCCTTTGGAGAAACATTTGGAGTGCCATCTGGGGAGACCGTAGCAACAAATCCTAACTTCTGTTTTTTAATAAAATTTTTAATTTTTTCTGGAATCATCATTGTTCTTTTGATGTATTCTAATTTTCAATTAAAACTAATCGTTGTTACGTGATTTACAATTCTTTATAATGAAAAAGAATCCATCATCTCATTAAATCTACCAAAATGCCATATAGAAAGAAAAACGCTATTCCGCCACCGATTATTCCAATCCAAATTACTACCTTCTTAATTTTTGACATGCCTTAATTGATTTAGTTTGGAATAGAGTGTATTAGTTTTTTTCACTTTATGAAACTATAGTAAAATAAAGTTAAATAAAAATACTACCTCTGCCAAAATAGAATATGATTGGTCCAGAAGATGGAGGATTTGGTTTTGATCAATCAAAGAAATACTCAAAAATTGATAATCCTGAACAAATCTGCATTCAATGTCAAGCAGGCCAGCATAAAAATTGTCTAGCAAAAAGCAAACAGCTACAAAGCTGTGATTGTGAATATTGTATAATAAATGAATAGAAAGAATTGATTCAGAAGATTATTTAAACAAAAAAAATAACTCTACTGATGGTAGAAAGTTTTGATTTTTACTGCACTTTTTGTGGCAAAAATTTTGGTGAAAATATAATTGGACTTGCAAGACATATTGGCAAAGCCCACGACCCCCCAAGAAAATAGTTGTTTTTAGAAAATTAGATTATTTCATGTGAGCTTAAAAGAAAACTAGCTTTGAGATTAAACAGTGTGTTAATAAACAAAATGGTATACGCCGTATGGCCGAACTGATAATCCTGGAAACCACTCTGAGTAAATTAAAAATTTTCTCATAAAAACAAAATTAACCTCTAATTATAATACACTCAAATCGAATGATGGATTGTGACCCTGAAAAAATACGTGGCAACTCGGGCAATTACCATGTTTGGGGTTCTAATGGTAACATTACTTGTTACAATTCTTCTTGTGGGATCAAACATGGACACGATCTTAAAGCAAGGTCTGGTTTTTCAGGTAAGGGCTGAAATTACAGAAAACCCAGCCATAGCTAAGAGTTTTTCCAGTATTGCAGAATTTGAAGCTTTTGTTCAAAACCAAATTGATCAAAGAACTAAAGCTTTGGGATTAGATACTCCATGGTATTCTCCACAAAGGATTGGATTTACAATGTACAAAATGTTAATGTTAGATTTTGGTCGTGCTACTTTTTTGACTAGCGATAGTGGATCATCTGATGTAAAAGACATTTTATTGGAAAAACTTCCAAGAACTATATTATTATTCACAACCGCAACAATAATAATTTCAATCATTGGAATTTTTCTTGGAGCATTTTCAGGTAGCAAATCTGGCTCAAAAATTGATAGGCTTACTTCAATATTTGCTGTCGTAAGCTCTAGTTTCCCAGTATGGTGGGTAGGAATGCTCATGATTTTTCTTTTTGCATTCGTTTATCCGATTTTTCCTGCCAGGGCGACTCCCTCAATATCGTCATCTGACCCGGGATACATAGTAGCATTGTTGTATCATATGGCCCTTCCACTCATAACTATAGTTATGATTGGGTTTGGTTCATGGGCCTATCTTGTTAGAAATTTTATAATTGGAATAATGCAGGAAGATTTTATCACAGCAAAAAAAACTATGGGAATAAATCGAAAAAAAGTTGTGTATTCACATGCACTCAAAAATGCTGCTCCTCCGATAATTACTATTTTAGCTCTGAGTTTATCTGGTTCCTTAGGTGGTGCCATTATAACAGAAGCGGTTTTTGATTGGCCAGGGATGGGGAGGCTATATTTTGAGGCAATAACAGTAATGGATTTGCCAGTAATAATTGGGTCTACCTTTGTCTTAACAATATTTTTCCTTGTAAGTGTCTTCATTGCTGATTTACTTTACGCATTTTTTGATCCAAGGATGAGGACAGATTAATGAGTGCTATATCTTCTGATGAAATAAAGCGAGAATTTATTCGAAGTAAAATGGGCTTGGCTGGAATTGGAATCCTTTTAATCTTAATCGGGGTTTCGATTGTTACTGTCATTACAATTCCAATTGACACATTTAAGGAATGGAATAATCCAAGCAACTGGATCTCATATCCAAAGACATCAATTCCCGTTTGGGTAAATTTATTCCAAATAAAAAAGATTCCAGAACACATGATAATTGATGAGCCAATTGAAAAATTTCAAAAGTTAGGAGATGTTTCTGTTGCATCACACCAGTTCATGGTATATTTTGATTATGATGACTTTCCAAATGATTTTATCTATGAATTTTCAGCAAAATATACTGGTTCACCGTTATTACAACTGTCAGTCATCAGGCCAGACGGAATTCAATTACAGCTGTTATCACTATCACTTCCAAATTCTCAGACTCAAATAACTCATGATGAAAGAATCTTTTCGACTGATAGTTCTATTAGGAAAAACTTGTTTCTACAAAAAGAGAAATTTAGCTTTGATATAGATGGCCTTTCTTCAGAAGATATTCTTTTTTCAAGTTCAGAAAAACACGAAATTCTTAAGGGAAATTATATTTTCTTAGTCAATGTATATGGGGTAAAAACCCAAAATGAAATTTTAGATTCGAGATTAATTGTGGGGGGGAAAGCATTTGGATTAATGGGAACAGATGATTTAAGACGTGATCTAGCAATAGGATTACTTTGGGGCACACCACTTGCATTATTCATAGGTCTTGCAGTTGCTATTGGCTCAGTTACTATGGGTTTGCTATATGGTGTTTATTCTGGGTTCAAGGGTAAAAAAACAGATGAAGTTATGATGCGATTTAATGACATAATCTATGTGCTTCCTGCTTTGCCATTTTTGATTATTCTAGCGGTAACAATAGGCAATAGTATCTTTCTAATGGTTGGATTTTTAATGATTTTTGGTTGGGTGGGCATTGCAAAGGTTTCTAGAAGCATGGCCCTACAAATCAAAATAAAAGGGTATGTAGAAGCGTCCAAAATGATGGGGCAAAAAAATTCTAGAATTATTTTGAGGCATATTGTTCCACAATTATTACCATATGCATTAGCAAGTGTTGCAATTTCAGTTCCAGCTGCAATTACAACGGAGGCAGGACTCAGCTTTTTAGGTTTGGGTGATCCGACTTTTCCTACATGGGGACAGATTCTTCATGATGCAAGCGTGTATGGTGCAGCTCCCCGAGGGTTGTGGTGGTGGATCGTTCCACCTGGAATTATGATTGCCATTACTGGTCTGGCCTTTGTTTTTATCGGCAATGCATTTGATACGATAGTCAACCCAAAGTTGAGGCGCCCGTAATAGACTAGAGACTAAATTTTCTAATTAATTCAATATTTACGTCATTCAACTTAATTGTATAACATGCTGAGTTCTCATCTTTTGATCCTGCTAACGCGTTAGCAAATCCTTTTTTGCTTTTACCACCATCAAATGAATTATCTGATTCATCAAAGCAAATAGAGATTCGTGTCATCTTTAAATTATTTTTTAGAAGGTAAGATATGAATTTTTTATAATTTTCAATTTGATGCCAAGCGATGTTTTTTTCCTTGCAAACACCAATCCATATTTCAATGGAATTCTGATAAATTACTTTTTTACGTAATTCTTCTAGCGACATATCTTTAGCTATTAGAAATCGGCCCGTTTCATTTTTGAACCACATCTAGGACACTCACCACCCTTAAAACGATGGCTGCAAACTAGACAGACGAATTTTAGAGATCCTCCTTGACCTAATCCTAAAAATCCACCACCTCCAAAACCTGTACCTCCATAACCACGCATACGACTCGCGTATCGACGTCTAAGCAACAATGGAAATGCAATAAAAATTACTAAGGCTGCTCCTAACCCAAAAGGAAAGGGAAGAATCATTTGTAGGCCGATGCTTACCGCTAATGATGCTAATAGAAATATTATATAAGTTTTGAAAGTAAACAATACATATTCAGTTTTTTAAAAAACCTTATAAAGTTTTGTAAATTTTTTTTTTAATAACTAAACATGCATCTAGATAATTGTTATTGGAATTGGGTCACCTTTACTATCCCACGCAAATATATCATCATCCTCGTATGGTGATTTTACTATCAATGATACCAAACCAAAGAAATTATGCAAATCAGTAATAGATGGTTTTGCTGAACCGATTGGATGTGAGTGTATTAATCCCACATAACTTAGATCAAATGGTAAAAATGATTCAGGAAACCCGGCAAATGTAGGACCGCTGTGCGAGAAGGGAGGAATGACGAGGCCATCAATAATGATGTTTCCTTTTTTGGATTTTCCTCGAAGAATAAGAATTCCCTCGTTCGGATGGCTCATCTTACAATATGATAAAATTCCATCTCTGGTTTCTTTTTTCAATGAAACCTGACGCTTAAATTTTGTATCTTTGAATATCATTGTGATAGTTTACATCAAAAATTAATTAAATTTAGTATGTTTCACTGCATAATCGTTGTTTACCCACCTATTTACAGCAATATTATTGGACCTTGCCCCAAATGGCGCTAAGGAAACACGACTTCATTATTCTCTAACAAGTGATAAGTTAAGGGATCTGCGTGCTTTGGTGATCTCTCAATGGTGGGTTTAATCAACACACCACCTAATTTGCCTGGAATGAGGGAAGAAAGAAAAAGTAATACTCATTTTAAATAATTTAGAGTGTTATTCTCATTAATGGTTTTAGACCATGAGATTAGAGGGAGAACAGAAAATACTATAGACCTAACAATTGAACAGATACCGTACCTCATAGGGATTTTTAGAACTGAAGAATTTAAAAAAAAATACCATATTCAAAATGAAACTGACCTGACTCTTGGTATGGTTTGGGGTTATCTATTCCGTGGTTTTCAGGATATGTTCACTGTTTCTTATCAAAGACAACCAAATCAAGATGAAATAAGTGAGGCAGTGGGTTTAATTTTCAAAAGAACAGACGAAATTAAAGAAGCTATTTTCAAATGTGGCTAATGGTAGAAAAGGAATAAACCAAGAGTGATGAAGCACAATCTAAATAGACCAGATAAAATCATTCCAGCTAGTAAGGTTGAGGATATCCCAGATTACCTGACTAAAAAAGACGCTTTAATCAAGTTCATTAAAAAGAAAAAACAAGCATCTTATTCAATGATTGAAAACCACCTTTCTTTAGTACCTGAATCAAGTTTACGAAGATTGTTAAAACAACTTATGATTCGTGGTGTAATCAAACGAGAAAAATGTCTTTGTGGTCAAGGTTTCATTTATGAGATTAAGAAAAAGAAGTAATACCAAGTTAAATTCTAGTGATTTTCTAAATTATTAATGCCCTTAAATCCAACACATAGAGGTATACTTGAACAGTTGATTGATCAGGCCATCAAAGATATGCAGGCGACAGTTCAATTTGTACGAAGTGATAGATACTCAAAAATTATAAAAGATAAGGATGGTGACGATTTTGTTTTGGGTTATATTATTGGGCGAATTGATACGACATTTAAAGCCACATATATTGCAACATTCGATAAGCTTCTTAGTAATGAGGAAATTCTAGAAATAGAAAATATAATCTATAATCGAATTGGTGAGTTAAAAGAAGCTATTTTCAAGTGTGGTTAATCATAGAAAAAGAATAAATGTTCTCCTGATTGTTTAGTTCTTTGCTTCGGAGTATAATTGCCCTATATCATTAACTAATTGTGTGTAAGCAGTACGTTCATCTGCCTTCCCTAACTCCGCTTTAGTTATAGCTCCATATGGAACGAAAGCCACTGGATCATCTTTGTATTTTTTGTATTTTTCGAACATTTTTTCTATATGTGTTAGGAGTTCATCATAGTGTTTTTTCTGTTCTTCTAAATTCACCATAAATGTGGATCAATTACTATTGTTATAAACGATTTATCTTCTAGAGTCTAATTATAGAAAAACACTAAGAGTTTAGAATCTAACCTAATACCAATATCTTTTCATTAACTAAAGATGTTATTCTTTTTTCTAATTTACCGATTCTAGTTTTTTGTTGTTTAAGGTCACTTTCTAACTTTTTGATTCTTTTACAACGTTGATTAATTGTGAAATTTCACTCATATGACTTACTAGTCCTTAAAATTCGATACCCACAATTTGCACAAAGATTAATTTTATCATCAAATCTAAGTTCTTCACATCTTTCACATCTAGAATAAGCCATAACACATTCACAATAAACTAAGAATTAAGAATTTTTGTGGTTACCTTAATTCACTTTTTTTCTTATCTCGTCCTTCAATAAGATTATGATGGTTATCACAATAGATTGCAATGTTTTTGTAACTATTATTTTCAGAATTTCCGTCTCTGTGATGTAAGTTTAATTTTATATCAAGTGCAGTTATTCCACATTTTTCACATCTAGCCCTATTAACAGTAAATTGACCAAGATACTTCAAAAGCTCAGTTTGACTGAAGTCTTTCCTATCGCTCATGTGTTTTCTAGCTCATACTAAGAATTAAGAATTTTCAGGATTAACAGTTCGTATCAAATGTCAAGAGATTTTTTGAGTAATGATTAGTTCCACAAATCCCAATCCTTTTTCATTATAAGCAAATTTAATTTCTTGTTGAAAAGAACGAATTGTTTCTGTTTTTTCACCACTACTGTCACCTTGACTTTGTAATACGGAATCAATCCATTCAGAGATTGTTTGATCTTTGTTTATCATGTTCCATTCTGGTACCAATCCCTCAAGAGAAGATTTTATGATTGGAAGTCCAGCGGAGGTAGGTGAAACTCCAGATTCAGTAGAGATGAAGATTTTTACCCGAAAAATTGATAAAAATTTCTGCTCCACTACCACTTGACATTATTCCCAAGTCTAATCTGTAATTTCTAATCAACAGTTTTAATGAAATGTTAATCCTAAAAACTTGCAAAAAAGCATGAAAAAATTCGTGCCTAATTTTCTACCAATCGTATGAAAGCATGTTGGTAAAATTGTGGTAACAATAATTTCACACCTTTTATACTATAATTTCATTATTCGTCACTAGAATGTCTACCCTACATCAACAAAATCTTTAAGGTAATTGAGGTATATAACCTGAAAATCATAAGCATCTAGGTGAAAATGTTGTTTTAAAAATTCAGATGCTACACAAAACTCATAAATTCATTTAATGATTTAATCCCATAATGGCAGAACACAAGTCAAAAAAATCAACTGGCAGTTCGGATGCCCTGAAAAACATAGTTTTAGAGAGTATAAAATCCAATGGTCTCGATTTTGAGGAAATTTCAAAAGATAAAATGCATGATGATGAATGGTCTTTTGTTGTATATGGTATTGTTTACAGCTTATTTATTCGTGCATTAAAATCACAGCCAACAACATTACAACTCGAATTTAGAATTGAACTCGGCTCAGAAGAACAAGATGCTATAAAAAAATTAGGCAAAGATTTCACTAATTTACAACAGAGGTGGAATCAAACTCTTAAAACATGGGATCTAGATGCTCAATATTTTTATGAGCAAAAAGATAATACGAAAGTTACTGGTATATTGCTTGTGAAAATAATCGAATTCGCAGTACTAAAAAAGGATTCTTTCTTTAATACAGTTACCAGAATGTTTAATCGTGGTGATGAATTCATTCAATTAATCAGAAATGAATTGCTAAACGTACAACAAACACCTAGCAATCACTCGGAGGAAACTGTTCAACAAGACTTTGTGTTTGAACATCCATTAGAGACGATGTTTAAAAACCTCTATCCACTTCCACCATTTAATTTTAAGCTTGGGAATTCAAATCCATATAAAAGCAAAAACAAACACACGGAGGACAAAAAAACTAGATAAATTCCTTATCACCATTTATACTAACTGTTAATCATTCCAATCGAAAGTTAATTTGAAATTATAAAAAAATCCTATTTCATGTAAAGTTAGATGCTCAAAGTCTTATTGGTTTCATAAAAACTAATAATGGCATTTCAAGAAATCCTATTCCGATTATTCCAATTTTTTGTAGGTATTTGGATTGTGAATGATGGTTTTAGCTTTGACATAAGAGGAGGTGGGTGATGTCCAAAAAAAAGGGTTCAAAACCAGAAAACTTGAGGGAAAATCAGTAGATTAGCCCTAATTTTCTAATTGTGTGAAAACACGACTATCAAAGGCAGGTTACAATGATTTAACTAAACTCAAATCTAGACTAATTCAAAAATTTTAAAATTCCAAACAAAGTTGACAATATCATGATAGACAAGGATAGCCTGGAACAAATCTTGCATTTTGTATCAAAAAGATGGGTAGACATCACAAGAGATCCTGATAACAAATCCATGAAAGCCCTACCAACTAATTTTTGGATGAATTCGATTGGTGGAAAAGCTGGAAAAGGCAGATGGGTTACAATGCTAATGTATACAGAAAACGAAGAGGATGCAAATGCCTTCAAAGAAGTATTACTTCGATGGCAGGCAAAAGGAATGCAAAATAAGCCAGGCCCAGATCTCATTCGGATTAACAAGAAATAGAAATTAATAATTAGAAAACTTCCAAGTCTTATTGGCTGAGAAGTTTTCTAAAAATGAAAAAAGGAGTTTGCAAGATCATTTTTCAAATGTAGATAGTTCTGTTTTTGCAATTATTACTCCAAAGCAGGTAGATCGCGGTGCACTAATGTCGCGGTATAGTCGAACAGACAAAAGTATGCGACGAGTTTTTCTTGATGAATTTTTGAAAAATGAAAATAGAGGAGAAGAATTCTACAATAGAATTTTACTGGAATATGGTGACGATTCTGTGGCAGAGTTAGGAGAAGCACAAATTGCAATTGAAGGTTTGTCAAACATTGCGGTTAAAAAAATTGAAGATAGAAGAATTGGTTTATCATATTTAGAAAAATCATCGCGCTATGTAGCTTGGGATAAAAAAGTTAATGGCGATTACAAATTTTTTCGGGAGCCAATTATTATGCAGTCAAGACTTGCAGATGAATATTTAGAATCGTGTAACTTGGATTTTGAGGTTTATTCAAAAAATGTTCAATTGATGATTACTTATATTAGAGAAAAATATCCAATTGAAAAATACATTTTCAGAGATTCTAATGATGGAAAAGAAAAGCTGTTTTCAAAATTAAAAAATGAAAGAGATATAAAATCTGCAAACATTATTTATAATGGTTCAACAAAGGCCAAAGCCCTCGATATTCTCCGGGGATTATTACCAGCTTCAACACTTACCAATGTCGGAATAACTGGCAATGGCAGGGCTTTTGAGTATCTGCTTACTATTTTATTTAGTTCCAGTCTTAAAGAAGAACGTGATTTAGCCACAAAAATCAAGCGGGAATTAGATACTATAATCAAGTCGTTTGTTCAACGCTCAAATGATAAATATGGTAAAATTTTGCAGAAATATTTCCAAGAAACAAAAACTAGTGCCTCTAAACTTGCAAAAAAAAATCTAATAGGCACTGTTCCCAAAAAAGGAATTACAAAATTAGTAGAGTATGAACCTGAATCAAAAGCTCTTAACAGAATTATTGCCGCCATTCTTTACGAACAATCACCAAGTATTCCATATCATACAGTGCTTTCAAATGTCAAAAAAATGGCACTTACTAAGAAACGCCAAATAATTGAATCATTTGCAAAAATTAGAAAAAATAGAAGACATAGACCTACTCGTGCTTTCGAAATTACATGGTATACTTTTGATTTAATTAACAATTTTGGAATGTTCAGAGACCTTCACAGACATAGGGTTTTAACATTAAGTAGGCAGTTACTTACTACTGATCATGAATATGTTATTCCAAAAGAAATGAAAATTCTTGGAATTGAAAAAGTTTTCAGAGATTGCATGTATAACACAAAAGAGGTTTTTAACAAAATTAGAAAGAAACATCCTGAGCAAGCACAATATGTTGTAAATTTTGCATACAACTATCCATACTTTATTCATCTTAATCTGAGAGAAGCTTGTCATTTAATTGAGCTAAGAACTGTTCCTCAAGGACATTCAGATTATAGAAAAGTGGTACAAGATATGTTTAGACAAATCAACAAAGTACACCCACACCTTAGTAAAATAATAAAATTTGTAGACCTGAAAGAATATGAGTTGGAAAGATTCGAGTCAGAAAAAAAATCAGAAGAAAAAAGGCAGAAACTCAAATAATAAAATGTTCTAATATTGGAACTGCAATTTAGCATCATGAAAAATAAAATTTCAAAAACTAGAGAAAAGTGGAAAAAAGAACTCCCTCCAGATCAATTTGAAATTTGTTTTAACCATGGAACAGAACCCGCATTTAGTGGCAAATACAATGATTGTAAAGAGAAAGGAGTTTACATATGTTCATGTTGTGGGACTAAATTGTTTAGTTCTGAAACAAAATTTGATTCAGGTACTGGCTGGCCAAGCTTTTGGAAAGCTCTTGAAGATGACAACATAAGTTACAAAGAGGACACAGGTGTTGGTATGATTAGAACTGAAGTAAATTGTAATAAATGTGGGGCACATTTAGGCCATCTTTTCAATGATGGACCACAACCTACCAACATGAGGTATTGTATCAATTCAGTTTCTTTAGACCTTAAAAAAATGGAATGAAGTAATTGATAAGTTAATGCACTAAATTCTCTCACATATTTGTAACACATCAAACAAATATGTATAGACCAAAAGTTGATTTCTTAAATTTATAAAAAGAGAGAATGTGTTTAAAACTTTATGATTCTACTCAGTACTTGGAGTCGCCATACTGCTCAATGCTTTATCGATTTCATTAATTGCTAGTTTATCCCTTCCAATCAGAACAAACTTTTGTAGGATGGTTTCAAACAATTTTTCTTCCTCGATCTGTTCGTTAACAAACCATTGAAGGAAGACAAATGTGCTGTGATCTTTTTCCTTCTGTGCAAGTTCAACTATTTTGTTAATCGACCTTGTAACTGCTTGCTCGTTTCCAAGAGCAGTTTTACAAATTGATTCAAGAGAGTTGAAAGTCTTTGGAGGTTGTTTGACTTGTGGAATTACAGCTTGAACTCCAATTCCGTTTAAGTAATGAACAACTTTCAACATGTGTTGTCTTTCTTCGTCTCCATGTTGGTAGAAAAAATTAGCAGCGCCTTCATAACCAGTAATCTCACACCAAGATGCCATTGATAGATAATAATTCGAAGCAAAAGCTTCCATAGCTATTTGGTCATTCAATGCCTTTGTAATTCTACTTGAAATTTTCATTATCAGAATCTCTGAGTTTAACCTGATTAAATATTCTTGCCCTTTTTTTGGTGAATTTGATAACCTATCTCATTTGGATTTCCTTATAATGACTTTTCTTGTACTTGTCTAGAAGATAGCCACAATAGGCACATTTTGCTTGAAACATATCAACAATTTCAGTTTCCCAGTTCACATTTCAAATCAACTGTGAACTAGAACTGAGAACCATTAATAAAAGCCATTTTCGAGACTTTGTTGTTTAAAATGTTCAAGGTCAAGAATTCGGATTCAAAAATTCTTTACAGAAAGGTGAGAACTTGCGCATAATACTTTGTGGCTTTGGTGTTGTTGCACAAAGCCTAGCAAAATTACTTGATTCTAGGTCAGAAGATCTATATGCGCAATATGGAATAAAACCAAGAATTGTTGGCGTTTTTGATAGCAGTGGTAGTGCTGTAGAATCTTCAGGAATTGATTTAAGCAAATTAATTGCAATCAAGAAAAAAAACGGTAGTATAAAAAACTATAGCAATGTCAAAAATAGAATGTCAGGTGTGGAAATGATAAATAATTTAGATGCAGAAGTGTTGATCGAAACGACTGTAAGCAACTACAAAGATGCCGAACCTGGAATGTCACATATTACAGATGCAATAAAAAGAGGAATGCATGTAATCTCAGTGAACAAAGGTCCATTAGCTCTTGCATTTCCATCTCTTATGGAATTAGCAATTTACAATAATGTCTTATTAAGATTTAGTGGAACAGTGGGAGGCGGAACACCAATTTTGGATTATGGAAAAAACAGTTTACGTGGAGAAAGAATTACTTCCTTTAAGGGTATTCTAAATGGCACAACAAACTATATCCTAACAAACATGGCTAATGGAATGTCTTTTGATGCAGCACTAAAGGATGCCAAATCTAAAGGATATGTTGAAGCTGATGAGTCCTTGGATCTTGATGGCTTGGATGCTGCAGCCAAACTGGTTATCCTTGCAAACTGGATAATGGACATGAAAGTTACTCTTCCTGATATCCAATGTACGGGGATAAGAAATGTAACTTCCGATGATATCAAAAATGCTGCCAAAAACAAATGTGCTATTAAGCTAATTGCATCATGTAACAAGGATTTGGTTGTAGGTCCAAAACAAATCTCTCTAGATGACCCAGTATGCGTAAATGGGACGCTCAATGCCATTGCCTATACGTCTGAACATTCAGGCACGCAAATAATAATTGGAGCTGGGGCAGGAGGAATCGAAACTGCCAGTTCCATTTTAAGAGACTTGCTAGACATCAGAAAAGAGATCTCAATAGATTGAAGATACACTTAATTTCTAAAAGCGAGACAAATATGCTATTAAAGGAAATTTCAGCTAAATGGAAAATTGATTTCCCCAAGATTAAAAATCTTAAAATTCATCAAATTGCAAACGATGCTCAGATAATTACAGCCAAAGACCTCATATTTTTGAAGATTGGTGAGGTACACCTTCCTTTTTTGTCACAGAATTCACTTCTTGAGAAATTTCCATATGTAATCGTAGACATGGGGGCAGTGAAATTCATGTGCAAGGGCGCAAACGTAATGCGACCTGGAATAAAAAGTTATTCGGAATTTGATAAAGATGAAACGGTTTGTGTAAAAGAAGAATCACAAAAAAAATGTTTAGCAGAAGGAAAAGCAG
>JADFLH010000054.1 GCA_022564515.1 Nitrososphaerota archaeon | reverse complement strand
GGTTTCCTGCAGATTGAACACTTTTCAAGACTTGAAATTTGTAAAGCCATGGTGAAAACATTGCGCCCTGAAAATAATGATGTTGTTATCATAGGTAGTGCTAATAACAAAAAAATTGCTGAACTTGCTGCCAAAAAAACTGCCTTACAAACTGTCGCCAGTCACAACCGATATTTTTGAGTAACTCATGGTTTAGTTTAAGCTACATTGTGAAGTTTTTTACCAGTAGGATCGATTCGGTTTAAAATTTTGTATGAAAACAAGGCAGATGGATAAGCAATAATTCCAAAAACAGGAAGTACGTACCAGAACTGGCGGTATCCGTCTATAAGAAGCACGTGACCACCAAGAAAAATGCCTACATATGCTAATAAAAATAGAGTTGTTTTGAAGAGATTGGACTTTGTAACACCAAAGATGTCTACAATTGCAGCTGGTCCCAAAAAAATAACAGCCAAAGTAATTATTGGAAGATGTTCATGAAACTTTTCAAAATCTGTTATTGGCCCTTCTTGTAAGTACAATGGTATGGAAAGAAGAAACATCACAACTAATAGAGGAAATAGGTACGAACGCCGTAGTTCAAAATATGTGTAAACCAAAAATCCAATTACAAATATGTTAATCAGTCCTCCAAATACTCCTAACACTTGGTAGGGACTCAACAAATCAAGTGGCATTAAAGTGATCAATACTAGAGAAAAAATGGCTGCCCATTGTAACGTTAAAGAAAATTTTGCATTTTGTATGACTAGTTTTTTCAATACAATCAGAAACAAACCAATCAATGATAGCTCTACCATCAAGTGTGGAGGGCTCCAGACAATTAGGAGGTCATTTATCTGCTCTACACCAAAATTAGTATGCCACCAATCGTCAAACGGACCTGAGATTACAACTAATGCTGCCAGCAGCCACGTAATTTTTGGAACAGAGCCTTTAGTTTTATACAAAAATATAAAAAGAAAAACCAGACCTGAATACAAAATCAAGTGTGGTGGAATAAACAATGAGTCTCTTCCTATACTGACATGCCAAAAACCATCAAAATTGATAGCAGCAATAATAACCAGACTTGTTACAGGAAAACAAACTGTTTGCCAGGATTTTTTTCCTAGAAATGTTTTCTTTTGCTTCATGTTCTATGTTCTAGAGTATCTTTGGGGCCTTTATTTTTTCAGCTTCATCAATAATTAAAAGAACGTCAGTAAACACGAATTCTTCAAGGTATGATTTTCTAGGTAGATGAGAAATGACTAACTGCTCATACATAAGCTCAAGTCCTCATGAAATTTTGCACGTTGAAAATCGGCAAATTTTTCATCCTCAAACTTGATTGCAAACTGTTTCATCTCCTCACATGTCCAATCTTTCCAAATCCTAGGATTGGTAACGTTCTCATCAACCCAATCCACAAAAAAGGCAGCCATAGACGCAATAACAAATATTACAATTACAATAATAGTTAGTTTTTTTCCGTGGATATTTAGTTTCATAGTAAGGATTCTCCTTGAGCTGTTTTTAGTCATTCCTGTGTGGGCAATTTTTTACAATTTGTATAAAATGTAAAAAAAGAAAAATTTCTCCAAGATGTTTTTTGCTAATTAGCGAAGGTATGGGATTGTGAACCACACAAGGATAATACCTCCAACTATAAACCATGCATATCGGGAATTTCTTTCAGTCATTATGTTACAACCCCCGCACATGAGTTAACTACCAAGAAGTTTTATAAAAAAATGAGGATACTAGCCGATTAGCCGATTTCAGCAATTTGTTACACAAATAATGCCAATATCAATTGAAGCTTGCTCTTTTGTTGGCAAAATTCCTATTCTGTACTGTTTATTTTCATCAAACGGGATATCAAATTGAGTAGTATATGATACAGGTTGATTTGGTTCTAACAAGTCATTGAGTAAATCGTTCTCTGAAAAATTACCATAAACAGGTTGGTACTTGTCATCATTTTCATCTAAGATGTAGAATTGTCCACCAGTCATATACGTAGTTCTTTCGCCCAAATTTTCTGCAACTATACTAATTTCAATGAAAGTGTGCTCAGGACGTGTCTTTTCATCTCCATTATTTTCTCCAATGTACTCAATGATGTATTTTACAGACCCAACTTGAACTGACTCACCAGTATTTACGTAGATAAAATTTGGTTGAAATGCAACATAATAGGAAAATGCTAAACCAATTGTGGCAATTACCCCCACCACTATAATTATAATTAAAATTCCCGCCAATAATCAGGAGCATTTTTGGTTGAATATTAGTTCATCCAATTAACCCAGCGAGGTTTATTGAAAATGGTTTTTGCAGTTTTTTCTTTACCAAAAAAAAGCTACTATAAAAACAAAATTGTAATAGAAATAAAACCTAAAATTAATAAGGGATTTCCTTTATGACTACTTTTCGTAGTATGTTTTTCCATCACATGAATTAGTTACCATCTAAATTAAATCCGTCTGACTGTAACAAATTGTGATTCTGATTTTTTTACAAGTTTCAGGAATGGCATCAGCTCGTCCAAAACTAGTTTGGGATGATGTTAATTGTTTTAGTTCTAAATAAAAGACAAATCATTGTTATCCAAAGGTGAATGCATAAATTTCAAAACCTGCATCTGAAACTACTATTTTCAAAATATGTGATTCTGGCTCTACACTATTGATTATATTGTAAAGATCATCCTCTTCAACGAAAAGCTTACTATTAGAACTAACATCGGTTCCAGCCAAATCCGGAGTTAAGGGTTT
Source organism: Nitrososphaerota archaeon (assembly GCA_022564515.1). Classification (GTDB taxonomy): domain Archaea; phylum Thermoproteota; class Nitrososphaeria; order Nitrososphaerales; family Nitrosopumilaceae; genus DRGT01. The sequence goes on along the minus strand of JADFLH010000054.1, from coordinate 5,124 downwards.
GTCATCTATGAAAATTGAAAGCTCGGCTTGATTGGCAGTTACAATATTAACCTCTTTTGCAAAATATGGGAGAATTATAGTTCCACTATCTGATTCAAGCATCATACCCCCTTGAAGATTTTTCCAAGTTCCATCCAAGTAGAAATAATTTTGATTCAGCTTATCAGGAATAGAGTATGTTACATCATTCCCTGGGCTGAATCCTTTTTCATTACCAAGTTGGTTTCTACCTGCAGCAAATTTGTAACCAAAGTAAAGCTCAGGAGTTCTAAAGCTAGTGTGCTCAAATGGTTTAATATCAACAAGTGGTTCTGCAGCTGCTACGTTAAGTCCTAGCTGAGTAGCACGCTCTTCTAACAATTGCTGAATAACTCGCTCAGTCTCTTTATATCCGCCTTCACCTATGTGATCGTACCTGATGTAGCTCTCATTATCTGAAATGAATTTATGAGGCCAGTACCTGTTTTTAAAAGCCTTCCATGTTTCCATGTCATTATCCAAAATAACTGGATATTTTATTCCGTACTTGTCTACTGCCATCTGTACATTGTTGATATCCTTCTCAAATTCAAATTCAGGCGAATGTATTCCTATAATCAACAAGCCATCATCAGAATATTTTTCCTCCCATGTTGTAAGGTATGGCAAAGTTCTGATGCAATTAATGCAGCTGTATGTCCAAATGTCGTATAAAACCACCTTTCCTTCCATTGCTTTTTCTAGTTCTTCAGGTGTTGTATTGATGTATCCTGAAATGCCAACTAGTTCAGGTGCCTTTTTGAATCTGCTCTTGTCTATGGATTTGGTTTTTAATCCTGATTCCTCATTAATTGTGTTCAAGGTAGTATTTTGTGGATTTTCTAATGTTGAAAATATTATACTAACTGCAGCAATAGCCACCGCTATAATACCTCCAAGAATAATAGCTGTTCTAATTTCTGACTTCATAGTTTTTCATTATATTTTTCCAGCGCTTAATGCAATGATAGTTGTTCATGAGTAAATTTATCTAATTTTTATTAAAGAATTATTCCAAATTCAATTTTTTTTGTATTCATTTAATACGTTAAATGCAACAAGATCATCTTTTATATTGATGCTTTACAGTTGTAAAGTGCTTTTGTTTAATATCAAAAATAACTTGCTAAGGTAACGATTACAAATAGCTTTCAGAATTAAAATAAATGAAAAACATCCAGCCTCTCTCATTATTTTCAGGAAGATTTTGGCGCCTTGGACTACTTGTGTTTAGCTCAGGTGCTATGGTCATGGCATTGGAGCTTGTAGCAAGCAGAATTTTAATTCCTGTCTTTGGAAGCACCACATATACTTGGGGAAGTTTAATAGGCGTAATTCTAGCTGGATTGAGTCTAGGTTATTATCTTGGAGGAAAAATTGCCGACAAAAATCCAAAATTTCAAAAAATTTGTTCTATAGTGTTTTCTGCTGGTCTTTACACAATCTTTATTCCATTTATAGCTCCATCTGTTTTAGGTTTCTCTATTTCAGTATTGCCTGAAAGTCAGTACACGCCCCTTCTCGCAACATTTGTTCTTCTAATCTTTCCTACAACACTTCTTGGGTTTGTCTCCCCATATTCAATAAAGCTTGCAACACACACTCTAAAAAGAGTGGGAAATATTTCTGGAAATCTTTATTCACTATCTACAATTGGCAGCATATTAGGAACTTTTCTAACAGTGTTTGTTTTAATTCCTACAATTGCCGTAAGAGAAATCATCTTTGCAATTGGAATAACTTTGATGATTACCTCTGTAATTGGACTTAAAGCCCCTCCAAAAATTGTTACTGTAGTTGTTATTGTTCTTCTTTTTGTACCATGGTCTTCGACTGTAGTAGGATTAACCCCCCATATTGGAGAATCCATATACGAGAAGGAAACACCATACAGTCACCTTGATGTCATTGATTTTGGTAAGAAGAGAACATTATTCTTAAATGGTATGCCCCACAGTACAATGAATTTGGATGACCCAAGTGAATTAGTTATGGATTACACTCAATACTTTCATTTGGTCAGAATATTCAATTCTGATTTTGAAAAGGTGTTGTTCATTGGAGGAGGGGGGTTTTCTGGACCAAAAAATTTCCTTTCTACATATCCAAACATCTTAGTTGATGTTGTTGAAATCGATTCCGATGTAATAGATGCTGCAAAAAAGTACTTTGTGGTAAATGATGATCCTAGACTGCGAATATTCAATGAAGATGCTAGAAATTTTCTTTCACAAACCAATGAAAAGTATGATTTGATAATTCTAGATGCCTACGCAACAAGTTATGTTCCCTTTCACTTGTTGACCACCGAGTATTTTCAAATTTTAGATAGTAGGCTACAGCCCAGAGGGATAGTCATTTCAAACCTTCTCGGTTCATTAGTGGGGGAGACCTCAGATTTATTTCGGGCTGCCTATAAGACCATGGATGAGATATTTCCAACTTTGTATGTTTTTCCAACTAAACACGCAATAGGCAATACTCAAAACCTCATGTTAGTAGCCACTAAAATAGAAAAACAAATTGAAAAGGATGAACTTTTTCAATTAGCAACAGAAAAAGGCCTGATGAATTTATTGGATGATTTTGGCGAAGATCATATTTACAATGAAAAAATTAAAACCGATGATGTTCCGTTGCTTACAGATCAGTTTTCTCCAGTTGAGAGTCTATTAAATCCTGTAACAAGTCAACCGTACACTAAGGAAGGATTTGGTTTTTCAAGCACAGAATCAGAGGTTGGGTTTAGTGAAAGTACAATGGTAACTATTGGGGTTTTGCTTGTAGTTGTCATGTTCTGGCCTTTTTATCTCAATAGAATATGGAAAAAGGACAATAGCTAAAGATTAGAATGTTTGAAAGCATGCCTGGAGTTGATGTCGAGATTATATAATTGAACTACTAATCCAAAAACAAAATAGTTGAATCCATTAAGATCTTAGCTAATCTAGTGTAGCTAAATGAAATTTGGGTTTAATCTGGGGATTTTTACTATATTTCCCTGAGTAATTCCTTTTTCTTTTGTTGAAATTCTCTTTCTGTGATAACTCCAGCTTTTTTGAGCTTGCCCAGTTTTTCTAGAATTCTAAGATTTTCTGCTCTAGAGTTTGATTGGCGAATTTTTCTAATTCTTTTTTTAATTACTTGTTCACTTTGTTTTCTTATTCTTTGAACCTCTTTTTCTGCATTTTTTTGGAAGAGAATAGCTTCTTTTTCAGCTTGTTTTCTAAGCTTTTTTGCTTCTATTCTTGCTTGTTTTGTAGAAATAATCCCTAGTTCGATTCCAGTATCAAGAGATTCATCTGCTTTTTTTATTCCTTCACGTATTGCTTTGTCAGCATCTTTAATTCCTTGTACAATTGCTTTGTCGGCTGTTTTCAAAAATTTGCCTATGTAGCCTCTGCTTTGTGGTTTTTTTGATTTTGTCATATTACCTTCCTTTTTACTACATCGATTCTCATTATTTTTACTTTCTTTTTTGGCTCAACCAAACGAGATTAAAGATACTCTTTTCATAACTTAATTTGGTTCCTTGTATAGGATATGAACAAAAAGTTCAGCTCTCCAGCAGGGCCTTATCATTTTAGTTAAGTACTCTGTCGAATCCATTGAGACTCGGACCATTTTTGGAACTAATTTAGATTCGGATAATCTATACAGGATTACCAAATCTACCAAAGGGCTTTGCAAAATTAATTAAAGCCTATACAATCATTGTAAATTGGTAGAAATTTATTAAATTTTTAATATTAACTCAACTAAATTTTGTAGTTTGAATCAAGTTATCAAGGTACATTTCCAGAAAATCTTCATCAATTACTGGTTTTAGAAATTCATTATCAGAATTAAATGCACTAATGGCTTCTTTTAACGAAGTTGGTAATTTCTTAATTGATAGTTTTTTCATTTCCCTTTCTGATAATTTGTACGTATCAACATCTACAGGATCAGGAGGCTGAATTTTCTTTTTTATTCCATCAAGACCAGCTAGTAAAATAGCAGTTTCAACAAGGTAAATGTTAGATGTAGGATCTGGTGGTCTGTATTCTATTCGCTTATTTTTTGGTCTTTTTTTATGATGTGCGGGAATTCTAACACAAACTGAGCGATTCATTCTAGCCCAAGCAATGTTAGTTGGAGCCTCATAACCAGATACTAGTCGTTTATACGATTGTATTGTCGGGTTAGTAATGGCACAAAGTCCTCTAGCGTGTTCTAATAGACCACCAATGTAATAATGAGCAGTTTGGCTTAGTTCTGCATATTTTTCTGAAGGATCGTAGAATGCGTTGTAATCTTTTTTGTTTTTTGTTTTCCAGAGACTTTGGTTAATATGAAGAGCTGAGCCATTATCATTTGGCAAAGGCTTTGGGTTAAAACTTGCAACCATTCCACGTTTTGAAGCAACTTCACGAATGGTCTTTACTCCTGTAACAAAACTGTCAGCTATCTTAACAAGACCTTCATATGACAGAACGATTTCACTTTGTCCTGCCGTAGCTACTTCATGATGGTGAGCAATTGTCGCTGTTCCAAATTTTTTTAGTGTGTCACAAACCTCATCCCGAAAATTTGTCAAAGTATCTGATGGTGAATCTCGGAAATACCCTCTTTTTAGATGAATTACATCTTCTGAATTTTGAGAAATCCACGGCGCCTCTTTTGAAATGATTTGAGGTAATTTTGATTTAGTATTTTTTCTTGTAGTATTTTGTTGTGAATTTGATTGAACATTTGGTTGTGGTTGCGTAAATTGAAGAGTTTGTTGTACTTCAGGTGTGGCAACTATTCGATTACGAATTTGGTTTCGTGGAACACCGTTACGCGTCAATGTTGAATTGAGTATAAGCGGTGAGGGTGGATTGATTAATGGTTATAAGGGACGTATTGAATGAAATGAAGGTGTATCAGCTACTATCTGATTAACATTCGATGCGAAAGGATTGAATATTGTTGGACTGGCTCCAATAGGGTTAATTGAACCTTGTGGAGCTGGTGTAGGTGATACATTTTGTGTAATTGATTGCGATTCACGCACGGGTGACTCAGAGTGATGTGAAGCGTTTTCATCTGTGACACTTTCGATAGTTCCATCGTCGGTTTCGT
>JADFLH010000053.1 GCA_022564515.1 Nitrososphaerota archaeon | reverse complement strand
TTCATAAGTTCGTGTGCTTCTTTAATAGGTTCTGAATAATTATTCCAATTCCAAGTAAGTTTTGTAATTTCTCCAGCTAATTTAGAAGCTTTTATATCTTTAAGTAGGCCTTCTTCATCAAAATTTTCCGAATCCATGTTCAATGGAAAATTTCCATTATTGTCTTAAAATAAGATCAGTGTGTAATATTTGAACAGCTACAGTTAATCCTACCTGCCACGAATAAACTACTATCAAAATTTCCATCAGGGCCATATGCACCAATTCCACTTGTAACTGTGTGAGCAGCAGTATCATCGTTTGACCATATTACAGTATCGCCAACACCTACAGAGATTTTAGCTGGAAGCCAACACTCATTGGTTTGCTCACATCCCGGAACTGACGTACCTGACGGAACTCTGACAGTATAGGATGAAGCATAAACATCATCTGACATGAAGATGGAAAGTAAAATTGGCACAGTAACAAAATCAGAAAATAATATTTGCCAATGCCCATGAAATTCAGACACTTATTTTTAGATAAATCAGATCCTAACAGTTCGTATCAAATGTTATTGAAAAGACAGATTTATTCTGGTTTGATTAGGTCCTGATCACTTTCTATTTGTATGGTGCAATGTGTGATTCCACAACTCTCCTTCATTGTTTGATTGATTTTTTTCAAAAGTTCGTTAGGTTTCATTAGAAATTCAGGTTTTACCTTCACATGGACTGACATGGCAAAAAGATTTGAAGTTAAAGTCCATACATGTAAATCATGAACTTCTGTTACCTCATCAAAGTTTTCAAATTCCTTGTAAACATCTTCACTTTTAATTTCATCAGGAGTTCCTTCCATGAATATTATGAGGGTTTTTTTGGAAAGTATTACTCCAGAACGTATAATGAGCACAGCTATACCGACGCTAATAATAGAGTCAATCACATAGAAGTTTACAAAGTACAGAATAATTGCGCCTATAACTACTCCAATAGAGGAAAAAAGATCTCCTAAAACGTGTAGATATGAACCTCGAATATTCAGATTTGTGGTGCTGTCTTGTTTTAGCACAAAGGCCATGACGACATTAGCAACTAAACCAATCGATGCAAAAGGCAAGAGTATCGATGGTTCAACCACAGTAGGTTCAAAAAATCGATGGTACGCTTCAAAAAGAATGAACGCTGCGATTATAAAAAAGGTAATTCCATTGATAAAGGCGGCAATAACTTCTGCTCTGTGAAACCCAAAACTTAGTTTTGGAGAAGCAGGTCTTTTTGCTATTTTAAATGCAAATAATGTGATAATTATTGCACTAAAATCAATCAGTATATGAAACGAGTCTGCAATGAGTGCTAAACTATTGCTAAGTATTCCACCAACCATTTGGAATACAAATATGGTTACAGAGATGGCCAGAACAATTTCCAATTTCTTTTGGATTGTTTTTGGCTTAGTCATAGAATACTCATTGACTTTATCGCAACGAATTAGTTAACAGTTCGTATCTAATGTTAAACTCGAATTATTCCCTGCTCAACAAGATACTTGATTCCAGAAACAAAGTCATCATCTGATATCAAACCGTTTGCCCACCATCCTGCGTTATTTCTAACCCAATTGGGGATTTTTTCTCCTAATGTTTCAGAAGATTGCACTGGAAGATCAGGAATTGAAATAATGTTTTCTTTAATCATGTATTGAATGCCACCAGTAAAATCACTGTCACCAATATTTCCTTCAGACCACCATTTAGCATTGTTTCGAATCCACTCAGGGATTTTAGGTTCTTTGACTTTTTCTATTAATGGAATAATCTTCTCAAGTTGTTTTAGTATTATAACTTCTGTTTTTAAATCAGATTTTTCTACTAAATCACGAAAAATTTTCATCTGCTCTAGACTCCCGTGCATTGGAACTACAATTGAAGCTTGAGTTGTTTTTGTCATCTCAAACGCATCGCTTGGAGATGCTGTGGGAGAAGGATCTCCTGTTGGAACAAATGCAATGTCAACTGGTGATTCGATTCTTGTCAAGTCTTCAACAAATGCCGAATCAGAACCATGAAATATTCTAAATCCATCAATTTCAATTACATAAAGTAAAGGCTCCTCCACAGGATGTTCAGCAAGAAAAGCATCAACAGTAATTCCAAGGAAGGTTTTTTTCTCGTTAGGTAAAATTTCTTTTAACGCATTTTCAGGAATTTTGTCATTAAGAATCGAATAGGCAGCAGGATTTGCTACTATCAATGCTCCTGTTTTTTGTTGTATTGCAACAGTCGAATCAGCGTTGAAATGGTCTCCATGATCATGAGTAATGAAAACAACATCTACTTTTTGTAAAGAATCAATATTATCTGAAAGTAAACTGGCAGGATCAATCAAAATTACATTATTAGCTGTTTTTACAATAATGCCTGCAGAGGCATAACCCTCAAGTGAACCCTTTTGATGATTCCCCAACCACATGATTTCAATTTTTTCTTGGCTGACATCAATGGAATAGAAACTAGCTAGTGATTCAGAGATTTCAGTTGATACTGGCATGGGCGTCTGGATCTTGTGATATGGTGCAAAAGCTGGCCCTGCAAGTGAAAACATTACAATTAAGCCTATTAATCCTAATGAAGTTAGAACGAATCTTGTATTCATCATTAAATTAAGTACATCTTCTTTCAGATAAATCAGATCTTTAACAGTTCGTATCAAATGTAAATTTAGGAGTAGGAGATATTAAAAAAAAGACTAATGAACTATTAGAATAATTATTTGATTCATGGGAATTGAACATAATGAAATAATGATAAAACAGAATGAACAGATAATTCAGTTATTACAAAAAATCAAAGAAGAGCTTGAGGAAATTAAAAGGGATACAAAAATTACCTCGAATTTTGCCACCTTGAGATCACAAATAATTAAAAAAACAAAAGGTCAAGAGCTGCAAAAATCATCTAAACTTTGAACACTTAACAGTTCGTATCAAATGTAATTTAGATTTAGTCTGAAAAGGATGATCCGATTATCTTAAAAAAGATGCTAACTAATGATTTCTTATTGATTTAGAATGGCCAAGATTATGATTGTAGATGATTCTGAAGCTATTAGGAATTTATTAAAAGATATGCTATTGATCGGTAAGCATGAAGTAGTGGCATTAGCTGTAGATGGAATTGATGCAATTGAGAAATTCAGTACTATAAAACCTGATGTCATATTGCTTGATGTTGCAATGCCTAAGAAGGATGGCTTGACAACTCTAAAGGAAATAAAGAAAATAAATCTAAATGCTAAAGTAATCATGGTCACTGTACGCGACGAAATGGATATGATACAAGATTGTATTGCCGCTGGGGCATCAGCATACGTTATCAAACCATTTAATACTGAGGATGTATTGAAGTCTATTTTGTTTGTGTTAGATGAGAACTAAAAATTTTAAGATCACTGTCAGCATTTCATTAACATTTCATTAAAACTGTTGATTAACAGTTCGTATCAAATGTAAATAAAAAAATTAATTTTCATTTATACGAGGGCCACTTACTGCATTAGCACATACAGAACCATCAGTTTGATCAATTAACTGTGCTTTAACTACAAATGTTGAAGCACCACAATAGTCGTTGGGATCATATTTCTTTAGCAGTCCAGATGTTCCAGACCAGCCAGTGAAATTCATTGGTTGCTGAATCAAAGATGATGTTATTGATGTGTCAGGATACCATTGTGTGAAAGGAATGTCTTGTCACGGATAGAGATTTTATTTATAGATACAGTTTTGTCTCCACCGTTTCTAGCAGAAAATGCTCCACAAGCTAAACCATTATCGTCACTACTATGTACCCATAATTTAGTACTAAATACAGTAAATGATTCTTGCTGAATAGCGCCTTGAAAAAGATTTGTACCATATAGTACCACTGCTGAGGCAAGTGTCATAGATGCTACCAGGATAATGATAGTAGTAAGTACTTGTGCATACTATTTTTAGCATTTTTTAAATATCAAACCCAAACAATTTCTAGATATTCTCAGACTATCTATGCAGGAACCAGTCCACCATATCCTTGCTTTTTGTGAATAGAATCAATCACAGATCTAGTAAATCTATCAAACTCTTCGTCTTTCATAGAATCAATGACTTGATCTACAGTTTTACTAATTTCGATTTCTTTGCATCTACTATCCGCCTCTGAACAATAAAACTCAATGTAACTTTGTATGTAATCATATTCTGGACCATCAATTCCAATTTCAAGTCTTCTTCGGCTTAGTCTTTCTCTCCAAGTTTCACTCATAGCGTATCTGCCTGTTTTTACGCATTGCCTTATGATTCCTCTATTGGTTCATGATGTCCTTTACCACGAAGAACAAATGTCGTTACTGCCAATGCAATTGCTACACCAATTACAGCTCCATATACTGCCATAGATGCTTCTGCCATAGAACAACTATCACATCTTGTCATCAATAAAATTTACCAAGTCTTTTCTGAACACATGTTAAATTAACAAAGAATTTTTAAACAAATTTTAAAACCAAATCGATCTTTATTCTTGAAAAATACTATTGTATAATTAAAACACATAACAATAGATACGGAAGCTGACACAAGAACCATACTGATTGTTGTGCATTTTGAACAGCATTTGGCTTAACAAATGTCATATATTAGATGGTACAGACATGACCAATACCATAAACAAAGAAAGACGTACAAGAAAACATAGAGCAGTATCTGAAGTCATTGCAACACTTCTGTTGGTGGCAATTGCAGTTGTGGGAGGCACAATAATCTTTGTCTTTGCTCAAGGATTCTTTAGCTCATCACAAATTAGCGGTACGCCAACTATAGAACTGATCAAGATTGTGGGATATGATGCACGTGATGTTTCGACATTGCAAACCCATGATGGCGGTCCAGTACTCCTAGCAGCCTCAGGTGGAAATGCGGATAGCAAAAATCAGAAGCATGAAAGAATTGCCATCTATCTCAAAAATGACAGTGTTCAAAAGATGCTGATCAGTGAATTGAGATTTGGTGGAACAGTCTATACCTATGCCAACACAGCGACACTCGATGCCCAAGGTGCGGCAAGTAGCATTCCAGGTGGAACATACGATGTTTGGTTATCCGAAGATGGTATAATTGACCTAATGCTGACAGAAGGTGCAGCAGAGTTTCAACCAGGTCAAACAGCTACAATATTGCTGGCACTTGATACTGATTTCAAGTCTGGACGTGATACGCAATTCAAGTTGACTACAACCAATGGTGCTGTATTTGTGGGAACAGTAGTGATTGCACAACAGTCAGGATAAACCCACTATTTTTTGGATTGTTTTTGGCTTAGTCATAGAATATTCATTGACTTTATCACAACGAATTAGTTAACAGTTCGTATCAAATATCAAGCTAAGTTATTAGTTTACGTGATTTAGACAATAGAAAAGGTATGTATTCTATTAAAAGTAAATTTTTCGCTGAGCTAGTCGGTACTTTCGGATTAGTCGTAGCCACAACAGGATCATTTGTCTACGATGGAAGAATGGATGGTTCCCTTGGTCCTGTATTTATTGCTGTTGCGCACTTTATCGGAATTGGAATAGTGGTTTATGCATTTGCCAAAGTTTCCATGGCACATTTTAATCCCGTTGTTACCATTTGTCTTTTAATTTCAAGATTTACACCAAAAAAGGAGGTTCCATTCTATCTAATAGCTCAGTTAATTGGAGCGATTCTAGGAAGCTTGTTTGTAAAATATGTCATAGGTGATTTTGCTAAGCTTGGAAGAAATTTTCCAAATAACGACTATTCCTTTCCAGTAATCTTTGGAGTAGAGATAATCGCTACTGTGTTTTTGTTGATGGTTGTTCTGGTTATTGTAGGTAAGAAGAGTCTCAGAATCAGTGGTGTTGCCGTTGGGGGCATCATTGCACTAGATGTCTTCTTCTTAGGACCGATATCAGGTGCCTCCATGAATCCCATACGATCTTTTGCACCAGCTATAATATCAGGTGTTTTAGATGATTTATGGTTCTATTGGACTGCTCCGTTGATAGGATCCTTGATTGTAGCTTTTGTGTATCGAAAGTTGGCTAAAAACTGAGTTAACAGTTCGTATCAAATGTTGATTTCTCTTACTCCTGACCCTCTATTCCCATAAGGGTTAGAGTCGACCTAACTTTGTCTAATTTTCGAATTTTCCAAGTTATTGTTTCTTTAAGAGTATTGAGTTCATCTGATTCAAGTTTGGCAAGAATGTCATAGGCACCAAAAGTTCCCTGCACCTCTTTAACATCTGAAAGATGCTTCAGCTCTTCAATGATTTGTTCCTCATAACCCAAATCACAAACAATTAACACATATGCTGTTGCCATAGGATAATTACACAATTATCATATTTCAAGCCTCTTTAATGAAAACTCAGATTTGTAAATTCTTTGCTTTTTCGTTTAACAGTTTGTATCAAATGTTTAATCCTGAAAATTCTTAATTCAATCGACAGTTCGGTAATTCTGTAGATTTGATTCATAATTGCCGATTAGGTTTAAGTAGAATGGGTTGTCTAATCCCATGCCATCTTAAGAATTTTGTAGATGAGTTAAATATCATCGATTAAAAGTTTAGAATTATTGAATGCTTTTCAAGTCAAAAAAATCCTAGTTCCATTAGATGGCTCTAAAACCTCATTTCGTGGTTTAGAAAAAGCAATTTATTTTGCTAGACAATGTCACGCAGAAATTACAGGTCTGGGTGTTGCCTATGTTCCTCCAAGAATGGCATTTGAAGCTGTAGAAAATATCGGTTCAGCTACAAGAAAAAAAATCGACGAATTTTTAGAAAAAGCAAAAACAATTTCGGCAAAAAATGGAATAAATTTCCATGGAGAAGTTGATCATGGTAACCCCGGTCCAAAAATTCTAGAATACGCTAACAAGTGGAATTTTGACCTTATAGTTATTGGTTCACGAGGTGCAGGATCAAAGGATGAATCATTTATTGGAAGCGTTGCAAATCATATAATCCAAAAAACTAGAATTCCTACTGTTATTGTAAAATAGAAAAATAATTTCGCATCTTTTCTATTACATCAAAACAGTATTAATGGATCAGATGGGAACCGAAACTGTATAATTCATTTTTACGGTCAGTTAGGTCGGTGTTCTGTGATACATTCCCAAGAATATCCCATTCTCAATACCTGTTAGCAATCCAATCGTATGACCATACCAAAAATCTGAACTGTTTTTGTATTTCCACATCTCTTTAGCTTCTTTGGATGGTTTGAATTTGCTCCAATATTCTAATTGAACTCTAACCTTTTCATCTAAAAGTTGAAGAAATTCCTTACTTAGCAACATAATCATAAATTCCGATCTTGCTGGATTTGTCAAGTTTTTGCTTCAATACGCATTGAAAGAGTGTAGGGACTTAAAGTAAATTGATGGCGCCCTCGGCGGGATTTGAACACGCGTCTCAGCCGTGACAGGGCCGAATTCTAGACCAGGCTATACTACAAGGGCGTAATGATTGAAAAATAAATTACAAGTTTAAAGTTTTCTTACAATTGAAAAAACTTGTAAAAAGACTAAATTACACACATCAAAGAGTTTTGTGGGGGTCTGTGGCGCAGCCAGGTAGCGCACCGGCCTTTTAAGCCGGTTGTCGTGGGTCCGAATCCCACCAGACCCGCACTTATTTGGATCCTTTTTTCAGACTCGTTTTGATAAGGTACCAAAATTAGCTATCAAATTTCTCAATTGCAAGGAATGTGTAACAATATTATGAATCCAAGCTTGAGGCTTACGCCTGAGGATATCAAGATAAAACAGGAAAACGCACTAGAGCGGTTTTATTCTGGAATAAGATGCACATCCACCAAAGCGACACTAGACAGGATGTTGCGATACTTTCTCATGGATGTATGTGCCGATTTGTTAAAAGGGGATTACAAACAGCGTGCGCAGCAATTTGTACAGATTGCCAAGGATGACCAAACAAAAGTAATCAATATCGTTATTGCATATGTAAAAAAGCTTAGAGAGCGAACTGTGCTTGAAAAAACTGA
>JADFLH010000018.1 GCA_022564515.1 Nitrososphaerota archaeon | reverse complement strand
CCTCACCTTCGGCTAGTGGACCGTGTAGTGCTATCAGTTGAATTGGTTCTGATGCAGAATAGGTCAACATCCCACTGTATGTCATTTCACTTGGTGGAAGAATGATTACTATAGAGTGTGCTTCATGTCCTATTCCTGGGTCTTGTACAGATTCCATTGTTGCAGTGGAAACGGTATCAGACATTTCTTTTTCTAAGTAGCTAACAGAGTAGCTTACTGTAAATTGTTCTGTATTCTTGGTATGTACTGCAAGAGCATTACCTGTGAAAAGCCAAGAACCCGTTGAGGTTTCCTTATCAACAAATGTCAAAGCAAACTTTGTTTTGTCATCTGGTGCCCATATTGGCTGTCCTTTGTCCTCACCTTCGGCTAGTGGACCGTGTAGTGCTATCAGTTGAATTGGTTCTGATGCAGAATAGGATAGAATTCCTTTGTAGATCTTATCCGTTGGCGGTAAGATGATTGCAAGCTGATGAGATTCATGTCCCATTCCTTGGTCTTGCATCGAGTCTATTGTTCCAGTTGCTGTAATCCATTCATGAAGTTTCATTGCCATTGCGTCTTTCATTACTTCTACTCCCACTGCGATTTTTTCTTCTACCGTTACTTCCATCTTCTCTTCTACCATGGTTTCTTCCATCATCTCTTCTTCCATGGGTTCACCAATAATTTCTGCAATTCCTAATTGTACCCATCTATTAGCAGTGATTTCGTTAATACAGATAGGGTCGGGATTAGTAGTACGTACTACAGTAACCTCTCCACTCATGCATTGTAATTCAACTTCAGCATTGGTAAATGGTATAACAGGTATAATCCCAATTGATAGAATTATTGGAATTAATGCAAGAAATAGACTGATTTTCATTATTGTATTTCCATGTCCATTCAAGGTAAAATCAGCTCTGATCTGTTGGAATATTAATTTTTCTTAATTTTTCTATTTCAAGTTCAAATGTATTAGTTACTAGATCCCCACTCAAAATTGAAAAAGTCAACTTGTTAGGATATTCAAGAATTATAGTTGCCTCATCGCCAACTTTAGTAAAGTAAGTATTTTTAGTCTCAGTAAGAGCTGCTTTAAGACAGAAAGTATTTTGTTTATCATAACATTTCTCATGATCTTGAAATTCAAATCTAATCACAATTATTCCTTTTTGGGAAGATACTACAATGGTGCCTCTGTCCTCTTCAATAATGATCCAAAATACATCTCCTACCAGCGACTGACTTCGTAGTAGTTTAGCTTTAACTGAAATATTCCTAGGGAATAATCTTCAGCGTGAGAGTCCTCAAAATGATCAACAGTTAAAGATAATGTGAAGGTTGGAATTAAAGCTAAAAACATTATAAATTTTTTAAAATTATAATTCTGTTCCAAATACTCCAACGCAAAAAATGAATATCATTCCAATATTTAAGATGTCAAATGTAAAAAAAGTCCTAAAAGAGAGTATCGTTATTTAATCAAAACAAAAAAAGGGTAAGAAGAGCGGCATCATTTATTCCATCCCTCTGCGAACTGGGCTATTTCGGTCTATACTAATTAGCACTTTATCTTAGATACATCTGGATCAAGAGTGATTTATGTTCTATTGTGAAAATACGGAGTATCCCCCAAAAATTTTACTGGTTGAAAGAGGTAAGACATGATTTGCTGGGGGATACAATATCAATTATTTAAAACGAGTTAAGTTTGGTTGTATGTAATTAAAATTCCCAGACAATGAATATAAAACTAAATGTTCGCATCCCTGTGGATTTATATTTAATCTTGCAGATTATTGTATTGAAAAATAAACTACTTTTTCGATTTAAGTTGTTTCTCATACTCTTTCAAGGATGTCTTCATTTCTTCAAGAGATTCGGATATTTTTCTCAGAGTTTCTAAAGTGGGGTTTTTTCCTAAATGAGATAATGATTGTTTGTGTAAAACATTTGATCTTATTTCTTTCCTACCTCTGTTCCATGGAGTGTGGCCCTTGTGAGATATCGACGTTTTTCTTCCAGCTGATAATGATAATTTCTTTATTTTTCTTGTTAAAGTTCTAGCTTTCAAAGATTCGGATATTTTTCTTAGGGTTTCTTCTGAGTAGACGCCCTTTCTTCCTTTGTTCCATGGAGTGTGGCCCTTGTGAGATTCGGACATTTTTCTTAGAGTTTCTTCTGAATGACGTTTTCCTTTTTGTGCAATACTTAATTTTCTTCTAGTTTCTTCTGAATGATGTCTTGCCCTCATCGGTTTTTCATGATGTACTTTTAATTTTTCGGGAGTGGCATTTTCATCATCATTGGAACTCATGAATTTTCTGGATTAAACTAAGAATTAAGAATTTTCAGGAAAACGGAGTTTACTCAACAATTTTGTTTTCAGGCATTGAATTAATGTAATTTACAAGACTACGATAATACTTTAGATGAAAGTCTAAATCGTGGATTTCCGTTTGAGTGATTTCTTCAAGTTCAGGTCCAAAGTCTTTCTTATGCGTTTGGATGTGGTTTAAGGTATTCTCGTTTACTTCTATCATGTGGAAAAGACTATGCAAAACCTCTGCTTTCGTTAATGTTTTATCACATGATTTTCTTAGGAGTGCTTCAACCCATTGCATAATGACCTATAACTAAATTGTTATTTGCGTTCCTAAATTGGATACTTTGTAACTTTTACTCTAATTTTGTTTAGTTACTTTATCAATTACGAATTTTCATGATTAGTTTGATATGAACTGATAACAGATTTAATGAATTGAATTTCCAATTTGGTAACTAATTTTGAACTAATTTTCCAGCCTACTTTTATTCCAAGCCGCGTCAGATTACCTTGAAGAATAAAGTCATAGCCTATATGTTTGCACTACCCATCTCTCAATTCTGGCTTTATTCTCATCCCATCTCTAGAAAAAGAATCTTGATTTACATTTGATGCAAACTGTAAACAATTGTTATGAAATGTAAAAAAAGTCCTAAAAGAGAGTATCGTTATTTAATCAAAACAAAAAAAGGGTAAGAAGAGCGGCATCATTTATTCCATCCCTCTGCGAACTGGGCTATTTCGGTCTATACTAATTAGCACTTTATCTTAGATACATCTGGATCAAGAGTGATTTATGTTCTATTGTGAAAATACGGAGTATCCCCCAAAAATTTTACTGGTTGAAAGAGGTAAGACATGATTTGCTGGGGGATACAATATCAATTATTTAAAACGAGTTAAGTTTGGTTGTATGTAATTAAAATTCCCAGACAATGAATATAAAACTAAAGAAGAGTATCTGCACGCCTAGTAAACACTAGAATACTTTTTTCCCAGGTTTATCGTGCTCTAACTGATCTACAACATTATCAGTTAAGGTTTTTACACTATCAACTGCTTCCTTTATTTTTTGGTTCCAAAAATTCATTGATTCTTTTGCATAATCAATTTTTTCACCCTTTTTATCTCTCAGGAATAATTCATAACAAAATTTTTGATATTCTTCATCAATTTCTGGAGGAAAATGAAATTCTTCGCCCTTACTCATTAAATTTTAATTATGCAATCTAAGGTTATATTATTTTGATTTTTGATGCTTTTCAATCAAATTAAGAAAAATATCCGTTACATAAAATACAAGGAAAAATTCTTGAATATACAACGGATTTAACATTTGATACGAATTGTTTGTAAAAAACTAGGGAAAAATTGTCAATTAATATACACCCATAAATTTTATAAAAATTCACTTCAATTCATGAAAAATGAATAAAATTTTTTTTATTAACTAAAAAATTTATGAGTCTAACTATGAAAAAATAAGTTTTTCATATTTCATAAACATCATAGTACACAAAAAAAAATAGACAGCTGGTTTTATGTCATATTCATTTTATGAATTGATTATGAGAGCAAGTCTGGTAAGCGGAAGAGGTACTACAGTCCAAAGAATTGATGTACATTCCCCAAATTGGGCGGGGGAACCTTATCGAGAGTATCTACAAGAAAAAATGAAAGGAGTTTCAGCAAACGAGACTGTGACGATATGTAGAGGCACAGCCTGCGTAAAAGTTGAAAATTATCCAAAATCAAGACCTAAGATCTATTCAACGAATGGCTGTATTATAGTCACAAATCGAGGAACGAGTAGTAGAATACTGTAGAAATAAAACCGGCTCTTCTTTATTTTTTCATTTGATGTAAACTGAAAATTATAAGAACACTTATCGTTTCAGACTTGAAATCGCCACTTGAATTGATTTGCGTTTAGAAAGCAAAAATTCTGAAAAAAAATTCACAAATCCATATAAAAAATGTTAATTTATTACTTTTACATTGTTACTCTGATTGGGAAAGCAAAAAATTATTGCTGGTATTGCATTTATTGGAATAGCTGTAATAGGAATTATAATATTGGGAGACATCTTTTATGAACTATCTCCTAGCGAAGTTAGCGAACAGCCAAGAGAAATTATCGTTACAAAACCCCCAGAGCAGTTACTCCCAACAAGAAGTGATGTTGGAACAATTTTGGAAATAAAGTCATCTCACTTGGAGAATACTCTGGATGCAGAAGGATTTACAATAGGATCTACTCAACGTTATGTCAAGACAGAGGATTTCTTTATAACTTCAATTTCAGTTGGGGTTTTCATGTTTGATAATCCGTTAAACAGTTTTAATTTCTACACTGGGCAAACACAACATCTTATAGATGACGGCAGTTTTGAAACAACCAAATCCAGTGCTTATAATGCAACATGTTTTGGAACGTACAAATCAACATCAAATGGTTCTTATCCAAAACAAGTTTATGAATTAAGATGCGTTAAGGGAAATGTTTACGTCCATGTTGAATCCATTTTAGATAATTTATGGGATGATGATCCCAGTCTTAAATTTATGAGAATGGTTTTAGATAAAATTAGTTAATGTGAGTAAATCACGACTACACGTGGGAATGCATTTTTCTCTGTCAATGAATTCGTTAAGACTTTCATCACGAAGATTTAGCTTTTCAGTGTTCTAATAGGGTTAAAAAATACCACTTTGTATGCCTACTAAAATTTTGTATAATTTTTTGAAATTTTTATGAAAATAATCTTTATGGTTGTAACAATTTAGTTGTTGTTAACCAAAGACTAACACTACCAATAATGATTCCAATTACGCCCATCACAATAGCTAAAATTAAAAAATTTTTTGGTTCCACCATAACTATTCTTAATTCATATTAATTGTAGAGGATTGTTCAAAGTTTAAAATTGCGAGACTAGCAAAAACTGCTTCTTCAAGTCTTATTGTTTCAGTTGCTTGTACAGGAAAAAAATTCAAAAATCTAGCATTTTGAGTTTGTTTAATTTTACTACCTAAAATTTCATGAATACCCTTGGATGGTGATCCAAAAACAAGAAGAATTGGTTCATTTAGATTCAAATAATTTTTGATTAGTGATTTTGTGATCAATTTGCCTTTTTTTGAAGTTAAAATGATTTTTCCTGACCAAGATGAGATAAGTGAAAATAAATTTCCTTTTTCTTTGACTTTGTAGCCCCAATATTCCGGAATCTGTTCATTTGAAATTTCTTTTATGATAAAGTCAGGATATCCTTTCCTAAATTGCACTGTTATTCGTTTTCCAACATTTGCTTTACCAAAATACTGCATTAGTTGGTTTATTCCTAAATCAACAAATTTTTTTCCTTTAGAACTAATAACCACACCATCTCTGATTTCGCCTACTTTGATTTTTTTTGAATCTGCATGTTTTACATGACTTGAAATTTTTAGAGGATGTAAGACCCCCGCATACTTTAATTCATTGATTTTCTGAAAAAGTCTTTTTCTTAAGAAAGGGGGCGTTTCTAGATATTTTAGAACTGAAATCAAAAGTTGATTATCATCTTTATTATCACTTTCTTTATACAAGTAGATAGTATCTACTTTGAAGATTGCGCACGCCCTAGCAATATCGGAAATTTTTCTAGTCTTTTCCAATTGAGTAACTCCATCTGATAATGATGAATTAGGTATTGCGATTGATATGGTCAACAACAATTCATTCAAAATTAATTATAAAAAATCTATTCTAACTCTCTTCAGCAGGAAATTTTTCCTTGGCAAGTTTTGCAAGGTTTGCTACTTGTTTTTCTGAAATAATTTCAAATTGTTTTGAATCCGATTTGATTTGAGCTATCCTTATGTGCTTGGTGCCTTCCTTATCTTCACTTGACAGATAAATCGATGCAGTTGCTAAAATTGAGGCATCTTCAAGTGAAATATCGGTTTTGTAGTTTTTTTCTAAAAATTCTGTTACTTGTTCAGAACCCGAACCAATCGCTACTGCATCATAAGAAATGTAAGTGCCACTTGGATCTGAAAGAAATAATTGACTTTTTTTATCATCATCAACTCCTCCAATTATCAATGAAACCCCAAATGGCCTGACCCCTGCAAATTGTGTGAATTGTTGACACTGATCAGCTAGGTGTTTTACTACGGTTTCAATATCCACTGGTACATCATAAATCAACTTGTTACTTTGTGAAAAGAATCGAGCGTTATCCACTTGGCTACGCGCATCTGGTATGTATCCTGCGGCGGCAACTCCTATATGATCATCTATTTGAAAAATTTTTTGTGCAATTTCTGAAATTTGTAATTTCCGAGGTTTTTCCTCAACTGCTATTACGACACCGTCTTTTGTTTTTATTCCGACTGCAATGGTACCTCTTCTTACAGTTTCAATAGCATATTCAACTTGATACAATCTACCATCCGGAGAAAAAACTGTGATAGCTCTATCGTAACCTTGTTGTGCAGGAAGCAATTCATTTTCATGTTTTGAAAGTTTAATTTAAGTCTAGCCACACCTTCAAAATGTGCGTTTTCAAATTGAATTTTCAGGTCATAAAAATATTAGATCACTTCATGAAAAAACTATAGAGATTACAAAAGAATCTGATTTGACAACTGCGGGGGATTGTATTATAGGCGTAAATGCAGCAAGTGGTTGCAATGACATACCAAAAGAAATCAAAAAAAAGTTGAAAAACCACAATTCGGTTGTTAAATTTTCAATAAAGGTGGATAATCAATCGTTTGAAATAATAGGAAAAGGACACAAAGATCTTGTTCTAAGTCATCCCAATGATATTGTAATAAGAAAAAGTAATTTTGTTTGCCCGCGAACATTAGCTGTGTGTTGTAATAAGGCATCTAATTCAATCCCAAGAAAAATGATTAAATTATTACAGGATCCTAATTCGAAGGGAATTTTTGCAATTGAAGTTAAATAATCAAGGATGATTGATTTTTATTAGAATTTATAGATGATTTTTAAAACAATGTTATGGGACTCAGGTCCAAGTTATTGATTGTCTTGCCATTAGTAATTTTTGGGGTCATTATTTTCGGCATTGGAATTTATAATACGATTTGTAAAAATTCCAATGTAAATATTGTAGATTGTTGATAAAAAATTGAGTACGTTTTTCAATATCTTGTAAAATCTAGTTTAGCATGATTTTCTTAAGCAATAAGATACAAGATAAAGTATGCAAAGTAGAAAAATTGAACTAACTATATCTAATACCCTTACTGATATTCAATTAAAAAAATTAAAAGTTTACTTTAGAGAAATGCCTGTTGAAGAAATTCTTGCTGGATTGAAATTTGCTAAAAATAGATGGACTGCAAAAGATGCTGGAATTCTTAAAGTTGGAAGAAAAAGCATTATTCAAAAAGAAGTACATTCTGTCACAAATGAACAAGCTCAATGGCGTCTTAAAAATTGGAAAATGATGATTGCCAATTACAGACGACGCGGTTATAGCTATCCTACTATTTCAAGAATCAAAAAAATTTTGGTTCAAATAAGCAGAAAAAAATCAAAATAAAATAATTTTTTTTCAAGTAAAAGGAACTATGAAATTGAATAGTCAGATCGTTCCATTAAATGATGGCTTCCTTTTTTAATTCCACTTTTTCATTAAGTTCAGAAGGCACTTCAGGAATACTTGCCTTTGTATTTCCTTCGATAATATTATGTGCTTCTTCTAGGATCGCCAATGTCTCTGAATTAGAATTATCATTAATACCTAAAGCATTGTTTCCACTAACTGTAGAGCCTTTCAGTACATCTCCTAAAATGTTAGATAGATCTTGCATGTACACATTTGCCTCAGGCATTATTCCGCTAAGAGATGCACTAAGTCCTTTAATTATTGACATTGTTGGACTAAGTGTAACCACAACATCTCCTAATTCAGAAACGGTATCAAGTCTAATGTTAATTTGTTCCATGGCAAGTTTTGCTCCGCCAATCATATTTCTCATCTTGCGAATTTGATTAAGTTCAATTGCATATGCTTTTGCATATGTATAATTATTAGATCTTTGAGCATTAACAATTTTCTCAAAAACAAATTCATGTTTTTTCTGTAATTTTTCATGAATGCCATCTAATTTTGTAATTTGAAGTTCTAGCTTTTTTTGTGCATCATCAATTTTATTTTTAAGTGGTGCCTCAGGTTTTATTTTGTCAAATACTTTTTGTGAAAAGCCTCCTCGCATATTGGTTCCACCTAACTTTAGTATCAAATTATGAATCCTCATAATCTGATTTAGAAATAGGTTTTAAAGAAATCTGTAGCCTTCTAAACTGTAACCTCAGTGACATACCACTAGTGTTACAAATTAACCAAAAGTAAAGGTAAAGATCTCAAAACCCGACTTTGAAATATTGATTCTAAGCAGGTGTGAGGCAGGATCCTCACTTGTTACAATATTGTATAGGTCTGGCACTTGAACATTCACAGTTCCTGAAACAACATCTTTTCCGGCATAAGAAACGGGGATTGGTTTCTTATCAAGTAAGATTTCTAACTCTCCTTCACTGCCAGTTACTATGTTTACCTCTTTTGCATGATATGGGAGAACGATGGACCCTGAATTTGAAATCAATTTCATACTTCCTTGCAAGTTTTGCCATGTTCCATCCAAATAGAAATAGTGCTGTTTTAGGTCTTGTGGAATAGAATAAGTTACATCCCTTCCAGGATTAAATCCTTCAGGGCTTCCTAGCTGATTCCTTCCTTGTGCAAATTTGTATCCAAAGTATAATTCTGGAGTTCTAAATGAAGTATGTTGAAATTCTTTAATATCCACTAAAGATTCTGCAGAAGCGGGTTGCATTCCAAGTGCTATCGCTCTTTCTTCAAGTAGCAGTTGTATCACTTTTTCTGTCTTTTGATAAGCGCCTTCTCCTATGTGATCATATCTAATGTATCCTTCATGATCTGAAATGTATTTTCTTGGCCAGTATCTGTTTTCAAAAGCTTTCCAAGTTTGCTTTTCGTTATCGAGAACAACTGGATAATTAATACCATGTTTGTCTACCGCCATTTGTACATTTTTTACATCTTTTTCAAATTCAAACTCTGGAGAATGAATCCCGATTATTAATAATCCCTCATCGGCATATTTTTCATTCCAGGCAGTAACATAGGGTAAAGTTCTGATACAATTAATACAACTATATGTCCAAATATCATACAAAACCACTTTTCCTTCAATATCTTTAGCTAGCTGTTCAGGTGTTGTATTGATATAATCAGATATTCCGACTAAATTAGGCACCACCTTGAATCTGGATTTATCAATATTTGTAAGGCGTAACGCATTATCTCCATTTTGAATAGTTTGGATTGGTTCCAATGAAGTTGATTCTAGTGATGAAAGCCCAACACTAATTCCAACAATTATGGTTATTATGATTCCTCCCAAAATAATCGCAGTTTTAGACTCTGTTTTCATTTGTTCATCCTAGCAAGACAAGCTCATTAAGAAGTGGAAAGTTTGCAATTAATGCAAGCTGATTTGTAAATACCAAAATTCCTAAAACAACTATGAATCCTCCCAAAATAATTGAATAATATTTTAGATGTTTACTCATTTTTCGAATAATTCCAGTTACTCTTGAAAAGAATATGCCCATTAGAATAAATGGAATTCCTAATCCGAGTGAATATGCAAGCAATAAGTTGAATGCAAATGACGGAGTTGTGGTTGCTAGTGTTAGAATTGTGCCCAAAATTGGTCCAACACACGGAGTCCATCCAGCTGCAAAAGCCAAACCAAACAAAAATGACATTGGATAGCTAGCTTTGGATCTTTTGGGAATGAATTTCTTTTCAATATTTAGTGATTTTAGTTTAGTACTTAGAATGATGAAAACGCCAAAACCAATTATTATTACCCCCCCAATTTGGTTGAATCCGTCAACAAATTCGCCAGCAGCACTACCCAGTACACTATTAATCAGCACCCCGAACGTAGAAAACACAACTGTAAAGCCTAGAACAAAAAATACCGTATTCATTATCACGTTGGTTTTATTTACAGAAATGGTTTTAGCTTCACCTTTACCCGCAAGTTCCATAATAGTAGTTCCTGAAAGGTATGCCAGAAAAGCAGGTATCATTGGCAGTATACATGGGGCCACAAACGACCCCAGCCCTGCTAAGACAGCTATGGCAAGGGTTACTTCAGCCATGTGTAAATCTCCGCATTTTATCATTAAAGCATTCTTCCAAATCTTTTTCAAAAGTTGTTCAATTGCTTTTTATTCAGGCACAAAATATTTGTGATAATGAACAAACGATTTGTGATTGTTGGAATTCTTCTTGGATCAATAATCACAATTGCGTTTTTTTTGGGTTCACCAATGTTTGGTGGCTTTGATTTATCTAGATGATCAAAACATCTTGAATCTCTGGCCAGCAGAATCAAAAACATCTAAAATTTTCTCAATCTGATTTTTTGAAAACCATGAAGTAATCGATATTCTTATTCTGGCTTTATTTTTTGGGACTGTTGGAAATCGTATTGGCTGCGAATAGATTCCACGCTCGAACAGATATCTTCCAAAATCAAGAGTGGTTTTTTCTTTTCCAATAATAATTGGAATTATGTGAGTCTGTGAATTGATTTCATAACCTAATTTCTTTAATCCTGATGAAAGATGGTGTATATTTGTATCTAGTTTTTTTCTATATTTTTCCCTATCTGAATTGAATCTATTGAGAGAGTATTCTACAAGAGTAGAAGGAAGTGCAGAAGTATAGATAAATGACTTTGATTTGTTAATACAAAGATCAATGAGCTCTTTTTGAGAGGTAATATATCCTCCAAATGATCCAAGACCTTTACTTAAACTGCTGATATACAAATCAATTTTTTTTGAAACACCAAAATGGTTTGCTGAACCTTTTCCATCTTGTCCCACAGTGAAATCACCATGAGCATCGTCTAAAATGGTAATTGCGTTTTTTTTTTCTGCGGTTTCCGTTATTTGTTTGAGATTTGCAAAATCTCCATCCATACTAAATATTCCCTCTGTTATGATGAATTTTCTTTTATTTTTTTGTTTTAGTTTTGAATTTAATTCGTCTATGTTGTTATGTTTATACACTAAAACTCTAGCACCTGCTAATTTACAGGACTCAATAATACTTGCATGATTAAACTCATCACTTAAAATTAAATCATTTTTTTTAATTATAGTAGTTATGGAACCTAAATTTGCCATATAACCACTTGAAAAAATTAGTGCTCCTTGTTGTGATTTGTGTTTTGCAAGTTTTTTTTCTAGAATTTCAAAAGAAGCGTCATTTCCTGAAACAAGACGTGAACTGGATTGCATTTGTTTTAAAGGTAATTTTGTTGTAGGCATTCCAAGATAGTCATTTGAACATAGATTGAGAAGCTTTTTCTTGTTGATTATGATAAAGGCTCTTTCTACATACCCAAAACGTAATTGTCTGTAAAGATTTTCTTTTTTAATTTTTTCAAGTTGTGGTAGGATATAGTTAAGCTTAGACTTCAAGACCTATCTTCTTGATCATTTGAATGTCATTTTTAGGATTGTTTCCACTCATAGTAAGATATCCGGATGTAATAATTCCGTTGGCTCCACTTTGGAGTAGTTCTTCACCATCATCATCAAGATTTATTTCTCTTCCTCCTGAAATTTTGATAATAGATTTTGGTAACAAAAATCGAAGAACAGCAAACATTCTTACAATTTCTGATGTTGATAACTTTGTTTGATATTTTAATGGGGTACCTGGCATTGGAACTAGGATATTTATTGTAACTTCTTCTGGACATATAGATAAAATATCAAAAATTAATTCTAATCTTTGTGCTCTTGTCTCACCCATTCCAATAATCCCACCGGTACACAATTGGAGCCCTGCATTTCTAGCTATTTTTAGAGTGTTAAGCCTATCTTGAAAAGTATGTGTAGTACAAATTTCTGGAAATTTTGATTTTGCAGTTTCTAAATTATGATTATACCGATGTACCTTGAGTTCTTTTAGTTTTTTTGCTTGACTTGGAGTTAGAAAGCCTAGGCTGCAATCAACTTTGATTCCAACATTTTTGTTGATTTGATTAATTATTTGGCAAACTTGTTTAAAATCATTAGGTGATGGTTCTCTCCAAGCTGCAACTAAACAATATGATATAGCACCATCATCTTTGGCTTTTTGAGCTTGTTTAACTATTTCAGATACTGGAGGAAGTTGATACTTTTCGATTCGTGTATCATAAAAAGCTGATTGTGCACAAAAAATACAATCTTCGCTACATCCATTTTTTTTAATATTATTTAACTGCTCAACATCCACCTTTATTCCATTAAATTTTCGAGTTATCTCATTTGCTGCACTTGCAAGAATTCTTACATGTTTTTCAGAAATATTGATGAGCGAATTTGCTTCATGAAAAGTTATTCTTATTTCTGATAACACCTTTTCTTTACACTTATTGATAATTTTTTGTTCCAATTTGTCACCTGATTGATTCTTATTATTCTAAATAATATTATTGTAATTGTTAACCATTGTTATTTATTTGGTTTACCTATAATTGCTAAAATTTCATATGAAATTCTATGAAATACTTTTTTGAATTATTGATTAAAAATGAAATTCTAATGTTCCAATGTTTTTATCGTTTCAATGGTTCTTTGGATTAGTAAATTCAGATCCTTGTGAGAAATTGCAAGTGGGGGAACAAGCATCACTATGTTTTCAAGTGTTCTTAAGTAAATCCCATGTTTTTTTCCTTTTTCAAACACAATCTTGTTTAATGATTTATTAGAAGAAAATGGGATTTTTCTCCTTTTTTCGTCTACAATTTCTATTCCCATAAGCATGCCTTTATGTCTAATGTCACCCACATGCTTTAGCTCCAATATTTCAGAATAATACTTTTCAAAGATTTTAGAGGTTATTTGGATTTTTTCAATTAGTTTGAATTTTTCATATAATTTCAAATTCTCATTCGCTAAAGTAGCTGCAATTGGATTTCCAGTATAGGTGTGTCCATGAAATAGATGTTTAAAGTCATGAAATTCACCTAAAAACGAATCATATACTTTTTTTGTTGTCAAAGTAGCTGCCATGGGAAGATAACCGCCAGTTAACATTTTTCCAAAAGCGATAATATCTGGTTGACTATCTTGTGCCTTATATTGGATCATTGATCCTAACCTCCCAAATCCTGTTGCGACTTCATCTACAATAAGTAAAACACCATACTTTTTGCAAATTTTGCTAATCTTTTTTTGAAAATTGACAGGATAAATTATTACTCCTCCAGCAACTTGAGCGCCGCTTTCCATAACAAATGCTGCAATCGAATTATCTTTTAAAAATAATTTTTCTAATTTATTTAGACAATAGTTTTTGAATTCAGAATATGTGTACCCTTTTGGCAATCGATATTTGTTAGGAACAGGAATTCGGATTGTAGAAAAAAGCTTTGACTTAAATTTTGAGAAAAACTCTGGAATGTATCCCACCGACATTGCACCAAATGTATCTCCATGATAACCGTTTTCTAATGTTGCAATTTTTGTTTTATTTTTAATGTTTTTGTTTATCCAGTACTGTAAAGCAATTTTGAATGCAATCTCCATTGCCGTAGACCCGTTATCAGAGTAGAATACTTTGTACATGCCAGGAGAAATTATTACAAGTTTTGATGCAAGTTTTTCAGCAGGCTCATTTGTTAAGTTAAACAGTGAAGAGTGTTGAAGTTTTTTTGATTGATATATGATTGTTCTGATCAGCTCTCTTTTAGAATGCCCCCAAACATTGCACCACATACTCGCCACTCCATCTAGGAGTTTATTGCCTTGAGAATCAATCAACCACATTCCTTGACCTCGAACTATTTTATCGAAAGAGTTCCACTCAGACATCTGAGTATTTGGATGCCAGACAAAACTATCTTGTTTCATTCATCGATAGTATTTTGAGTCATCTTAATAACCAAACGATAAAAGCTTAATCTACAAAAAAACCATCAGCATTTGTATTGAAATCATACTTTATCACTGGAACGGATACCGATGTTGGAAAAACATGGATTATTGCCGGTTTAGCTAGGGCTTTTCGAAATATGGGCGTTAACATTGGGATTATGAAGCCTTTTGCAGCCGGGACTTTACAAAAAACTGGTTTTAAATCAAAAGATGTTGAAATTTTATCAAGGGCAGCGAAAGTTAATGATCCTGAAAATTTAGTTAATCCACAATTTTTTCCAATTCCTGCATCACCTTATACTGCAATGAAAAATTCTGAAGTTCATGTAAAAGTTAATGTTGATTTAATTTTACAAAATTTCAAAAAATTGTCATCGATTCATGATTTCATGCTTGTAGAAGGTATGGGCGGAATAATGACGCCAATTTTGAAAAATTATTACGTAACAAATTTGATAAATGATCTAAATTTAGAAACCATCATAGTAACAAGAACAAGAATTGGAACATTAAATCATACTATTATGACCTGTAAAATGGCAAAAAAATACAGTATACATGTAAGGGGAATTATAATAAATCAAATTGATTTGGATGGTTATGATGTTAATGTTTTAAAAGATGATATTGAAGATGTTACAGGATTTTCGGTTTTAGGAACAGTTCCTTTTTTTAAGACTTTGGATATTGATCAAATAGCAAACATCTTTCAAACTAAATTTAATTTAAAAATCCTAAATTAAGTAATTTCTTTTTTAAATAAAATCTTTTTGTTAACATCAAATTTCTTTTATGAACAAAGCCAAATGTTTTCTTTTGTGTAGTGAATCTTTTATTTTTAGTTAATTCTTTTAAGTAAATTAGAATCATGTTTTTTGAAATTAATTATAAGGAATTTTCTTTACAGGATTTTCTTAAGGCATTAAACAATTTCTAAATTCTATTCATTGAATATATACCGACGTTCGCCCCTTGTTTCAGGTTTTGTTTCAATCCTAACTAAGACAAATTCCTTCTTAGGAGTCAAAAGTGCTTGATCTAGGGAAAGTTTGTTTTCGTGAATCATTTCGTAATTTTCAAAAGAAAGCTTCTCTCTCGTTCCAATCTCAGTTTCAATATTCATGTCTTTTACTACTGCCTTATATTCTGGTTGAATAACCCCACTAAAGACCATTGCACTTGCACCAGATCCATAAGATCCAAATCCAATTCTCTTTCCAGCCAAGTCAACTCCATTTTGAAACTCAAATTCTAAACAGCTTCTAAATCCAAGATATAGAGATGCGGTGTAAAGATTGCCAATCGCCTTTGAAGCTATGAGAGAGCTTGCAAGTTTTGATTCATATAATTCCTGGAATTCTTCAGTTTGTGTAAAGCGTTTTGTAAATTCATGGTCTTTTTCCATGAATTCTCGGTCGTTAAGAAGTGATTCAATAGTACCACGTGGATCTTTTGGATATGGTTCTGTTAATCCAATCTTGTCAATTAGTGTTTGCCATCTTGGAAGACAGCGCCATTCATGACGCAATAAATATGCAAGAGCCTTTTTGCCCATGGTTGAATATGGAAGATGCATATTTAGATAATCAATATGATCCAGAACTGTTTCATCCTCGCCAACTTCGATCAATCCAGACGAAATCACTTTTTTTTTCCAGGCCTCAAAGGCTTTCCTTATCTGAATGAAATAAAGTAGGTTTGAGTATTGGCCATGAACGATTGGGGTTTCTTTTCCAAACGGCCTGTAAAAATCATAATCATCTTTTATGCTTGTTGATGTAACTTTAGGATCGAATGCTAATAATCTTGGTGAATCATTTAGTAACATGGATATAGCTCCTGCTCCTTGTGTTGCTTCCCCAGATGAACCTAAATCATATTTTGCGATGTCTGACACTACAACTATTGCATATTTTCCTTCAGCCTCACCAGCTCTTATCCAGTTTGTGTTATCATATAATGCATATGAGCCAGATACGCAAGCAAATTTTGTTTCAATACCGCCACAATGCTCAAATGAGCCAGAACCATAGATCTGTTCTAGCATTCCGATTACATACGAATTCATCGCTTTTGATTCATCGAATGCTGATTCTGTGGAAACATATAGCCTACCGATGTCTTCAGGTGATAGCTTGTTTTTCTGCATAATTTTTAGACAAGCATTAGCTGCAAGACATGCAGGATCCTGGTTGGTATCAACTATTGCCATCTTAGAGATGCCGAGGCCTTTTTCTAGCTTAGCGGGGTCTATTCCTCGAGCTTTTGCCAAATCAGATGCAGCTACATAGAGTCTAGGTATGTATACTGCCATATCGTCAATTCCAGCTACCATGAGCTAGCCTTCGAGAATGGTCATATAAGGTTATTGAGTTAATTTTAACACATAGAAGGAAAAATATGCAATTTTTTTAATAACTTTTTAGTGTATTTAGCCAAATCCTTTACTTTTCTAGCTCTGAATCAAAAATACTTTCAAATACACTATATGGTTGTGCCCCAGGGATCTTTGTAATTTGATTATCAACCCCTATTACGAAAAAGCCAGGCGTGCCTGTAAGTCCTAGGGTTTTAGCATCCTCAACACTAGCAGCGATTAATGGTTTATGAATTTCACTCTTCATACATTCTGAGAATTCATTAATATCTAATCCAACATTCTGAGCAAATCGATGAAGATTCTCAGAACTTGCCCATCCATTATTTTCTCCTGTCCAATTATTGTACAAAATATCATGATATTTCCAAAACTTTCCTTGATCATCTGCACAATGAGCCGCATGAGCAGCAGTTACAGAATCAGGACCGATGATTGTAAAATCTTTAAAGATGATTTTTACTTTACCATTTTCAACATAGTTTGATAAGATATCTTGCTCTGTGGTGTGAAAGAATTTGTTGCAAAAAAAGCACTGGTAATCTCCAAATTCAACCAATGTTATAGGAGCTGCAGGATCACCAAGATATGGTGAACCATTTTCTATAAGGACAGACGCATGTATTTTTTGTGGTTCTTGTTTTATGCTTTCAGCTTGTTCTAAAATTGTTTCTTGTTTTTGGCTATCAATTTGAATAAATGCTAGTTGCTTTTCTTCGGACATAATATTAAATGCAAAAAATGCAGCTATGATAGCTACAACTGCAACTCCTGCACCAATTCCAAGTGATGTACCTTGTAATTTCATTGTTCAGTTGATTTATGAATGAAATTTATCCTTTTGTAATTTTCAAAGCAACATTATTTTCAATTAAATCTAACAAAATGGTCTAATTTGACATTTATTTCTCAAAAGTCCTAACGAATTCATTGACAAGGAGTAAAAATAGATTGCCCTCCTCTCATGCGTAAAAAATAATCATAATCCACATTATAGTATTGAGTTTGTTTGTTGGAATAGAAAAGAGAAGAATTATTCCTTGAAATTTAACTTCTTTTTAGACTCTCCTTTCTTTATCATCCACCAACGAAAGTAAACGAAAAGAGAAATGCCTATAATAATTCCTGCAATAAGCAAGTATTGATCGGTGTGATCCTGAAAAATACATTGCTGAATTTGATTGTACAGTTCGTAATACTCTAATAGTTTGAGATCATTGTAACTGTTCATATTATGTTCGTTAAGAAAATTGATTCGTTCTTGGATTTGCTTTTGTAATGTCTCAAGATTTTCATTATCTTTACCGGTACAAACAAATCCAAGTTGAAGGAAAATTTTTCCCAGATTAATCAAGATTTACTAGATTTACAATTTTCTTAACATTTAGTATTATTGGTGCCATAGGTAACAATACGAAAGTTTTGCGGTTATTCTAGTAACCCAAGTAAACAAAACAAAGGCAATATTATAGTAATATATCTAATTTCGTTACTTAATTTTCGCCACATATCTAAATAAATGTCCTGCCTGAAATGAAATCATGAAGAAGGTCTTTGTAAATGGTTATGGTGTTATTGGTAGCAGAATCACTTCTTTTATCAAAGACGATCCAGAGATTCAAGTTATTGGTGTAGGAAAATATTCTCCGGATGAAAAAGTGAATGTTGCGATTTCTCGTGGTTTAGATGTTTTTGTTCCAGAAAAAAAATTAGACACTTTTAGAAATTTTAAAATTGTTGGCAGCATAGAATCTGCATTAAATGATTGTGATTTAGTTATTGATGCCGCTCCAAGCGGCAATGGTTATATAAACAAAAAAAATCTCTACGAACCAAAAAAGCTTATGGCAATTTATCAGGGAGGTGAAACAATCTATGGAGAAAAGGCAGTTTCCGACTTGCTTTTTAATTCTAGAGTGAATTACACTAAGGCGTTTGGAAAAAAACACGTTATGCAAGGAAGCTGTAATGTTACTGGAATTGGACGAATTCTTCAGCCTCTTCGTGAAAAATATGGTGACAGATTAGTAAGATTTGATGTTATTCTAGTTCGAAGATGGGCGGACATTGAACAAACAAACATAGATCTTAAAGACACCATTGAATGGAGTGAAAATCCGCATCATGCTGACGATGTAAAAAGCTATCTTGGCAAAGAGACCCCACTTTTTTTGCGTGCAATTAAAGTTCCAACAAGACAGATGCACTTACACATAGTTGACATTAGATTCAAAGATAAGGCACCAAAACCTTCTGAAATTTTAGAAATTTTCAAGAATGAATATGGGGTGGTCACCTTGTGGACCGCAAAAGGCACCAAAGAGGTTAGAGACTTTGCTAATACAATGAATTTCAGTTTTACAGATACAAACATGGTTCATATTCATGCAAACATGATTGAATCCATAGAAGACACAGTCAAATTGATGTACTCTGATGATCAAACAGGAATCGTTATTCCTGAAAACCATATGCTGATGCAAGCAATGTTATTCCAAAGACCTTATGAAGAAGCATTCAAACATGCTGAAGGGCTATTCCACATGGAAGAAAAGAAAAAAGCACTTCAAGAACAATTTGCCAAAAAAGTTTAGCTTTTCATTCTTTTAATTCTGATCTTTTCAGGTCTGTTTTTTGAAACCTTTTCTACAACAATTCGTAATGAATCAACTTCGACTTTATCTCCTTCTTTTGGAATGTCGTGTAGTCTTTCATGCAATAATCCATTAAGAGATGCATAATCATCACCTTGAGGAACATTAGTTTTGAAAATCTCATTTATGGTATCTATTTCAATGTCCCCATTCGTAATAATAGTATCTTGATCAATTGATTGAAATTCTGCTGGTTTTGATTTGTCTATTTCATCCTCAATCTCTCCTACAATTTCCTCTAACAAATCTTCAAGAGTTACTAAACCTTCTACACCGCCAAATTCATCAAAAACTATGGCTATGTGTATTTTTCTTCCTTTCATCTCCTTTAGCAGAGAACTAATCATTTTTTCTTTGGAGGCAAAAATAGGCTTTCTTGCCATTTGTTCAAGGCGAATCATTTTGTTATCTTGCTCTAATTCTTTTAGAATGTCTCTAACATGAACAAATCCAACAATCTCGTCTTTGCTAGAACCATAAATTGGTACTCTGGAATGTCCGCTTTGGATGATCAATGGTAAAGCCTCAAAGAGAAGCATTTTTGAATTCAATGTAAACATTTGTGGCCTAGGAATCATTACAGAGCGAATCACAGTATCATCAAATTGTAATGCTCCATGTACAAGTTCTCTTTCTTCTTTTTCTATGGCCTTATCAAGCAAACCTTGATCTATCACTCCTTTAATTTCCTCCTCTGTTAATGCAGGTGGATGATAGCTGCTTTTAGTAAGCTTTACCATGGCACGGGTTATGATTTCAAAAAGTTTGACAATAGGATAGAATGCATAACTGAATCCAAGTAATACTGGACTAAATCTAAGTGCAATTTTTACCGCATTGGCATTACAATAAGTTTTTGGAGTAATTTCTCCAAAGATTAGAATAAAAAATGTCACTATTCCGATTGCTATTCCTAACCCATCATCTCCAAAAGTTCGAATTGCGATACTTGTAGCAATTGCAGCCGCAGCTACGTTTACTAAATTATTACCTAGGTTTACACTTGACATCATCCAGCCAGGATTTGATTTTAGCTTGTGAAGTGCTTTTGCTCCCTTTGCATTTTGATTAAGCAGTTGTTGCACCTTTGACTTTCTTAGGCTAACTAGTGCAACTTCTAATCCACTGAAAAAACCAGATAGGCCAATAAGAATAGCTAATACTGCTATCTCAATCCATATCTCAACCATTTATCTCTCCATAAACCTTTTTTGAATATCGACGAAGTTATCCTTTTTATTTTTGATTACACCACATTTTTTGGATAATTCTAATTACCTAAACAGGCTTTTAAGGCTTGACGTGTTTTTTTTGTTTTACTAGTAAATAATAATTTGATTTTTTGAGCCTAATTTTTTGGTGGGCGTGCAAAACGATTTTCAGGATTGTTGTGGTAATCTACAGGGAGCATGGCGTCTTTTTGTCTTCCAGTGAGTATTCCTACAACAATATCATCTTTTTTGATTACTTGCTCTTTGATTAGTTTTTTTATACCAGATGGTACTGCTCCTGAAGCCATTTCACAATCAAAGCCATTTAGCCCCACAACTGCCATTCCATCAAGCATTTCATTATCTGAAACTGTAATCACCACGCCATTTGTGAATTCAAGCGCTCTTAATGCTTTGAGAATGTTGATTGGTCTTCCAATCTGAATGGCGGTGGCTTTTGTTTTTGGTTTTATCCCTTTACTGTCTAAATCTGCATAGTATCTTTTAATTAATTCATAGTTTGGGTTTCCTTTATTCCATCTTAATTCATCTCCTTCAAACTTTCCATTATAAAGATCTGAAAGAGTGCTGGCGCCTTCAGAGTTTATCACTGCTATCCTAGGAATTTTTTTTATCCACCCCCATTCATATAATTCCATTAATGATTTGCCACAGCTTGAGGTATTACCTAGCGCTCCACCTGGATAGATAATCCAATCAGGTGCCTTCCAGTTAAGATGTTCTAATGAACGATAAGAAATAGTTTTTTGACCTTCTATTCTAAATGGATTAATTGAATTAACTGTATAACCCGCAAATTTTTTGGCGTCTTCTAATGATTTTGCCAAGCAATCATCAAAATTTCCATCTACCTCAATTAACTGTGCTCCAAACTGATATGCTTGACTTAGTTTCCCGGGAGCAATCTGACCTGATGGAATATACACAAAGCATTCCATTCCTTCATTTGCTGCATACATTGCAGCTGATGCAGAAGTATTTCCTGTAGATGCACAAACAATTTTTTTTTCATTTACAAGTTTGGCATGAGTGATAGCTGCTGCCATGCCATTATCTTTAAACGAACCACTAGGATTGTAACCTTCTGGTTGTAACCACAAGCCTTCGACCAACAAATTTACAAAATCTGCTACCTTTGACATATGATATGGTTTTGATTGTCTACCTTCAGCACCATCCAAAGAAACTAAAGAGGAAGCACAATCTTCAATACTTTCAGTATCGATTTGACAAAAATTTAGTAGTTCTCTAAATCTCCAGACACCACTTTCGTTAAAAATACTGCCTTCAGGATTTCGTCTGGAAAGAAATCTTTCCTTTAATGATTCTGAGGGTTTTTGTGTATATTTTACGTCTAATAGATGACCTTTCTCACACTCGATTCTAGTAGAAAAGATTGAATATTCTAAACCACAATGTACATCAATACACTTAAGGTAGGTATTTTTTTGCAATGTCAGTTAGCATATGTAGTAACAATTTAAAGTTAAAAATGAGTTCTAAAATTTGCCTTCTCAGGTAAAATTTGTATGTCATCCTCTATACTTTTAGATTAGTTAAAGTTAATTTGAAATATTAGTGACCTCATTTGATGAATACGTTAAAGGGATCTTAAAACAGATTTTAGAATCTTATCAAAGACTATCGAATCTTAATGATAAATCAGGAGATCTGGAGATTATTAAAACGGAATTACTGAAAACAAATGGATTGTTTCAAGTAATTGTCAAAAAAATAGAATTATCAAAAATTAATTCTAATGAATATGTTAAATTATCAAAACTATCAAAACATTATCTTGAGAATTATGAATTTAATAGAGAAATTGATACGATGTCAAACCTATATTATGATGATCCAAATAGATTGAAAAATATCCGTTTAAAGATAATTGATTCTCTTCAAGACATGAAGCTAATGGAAACAGTAGAAACTATTTTCAAGTCTAAATGATTTAATGCTAATTATGAAAAAATCTGGGAAAAAATGTTTTCTGTGTGGTTGCAAAGATCACAAACTTGTGGGATGTGTTAGACATTTTTCAAAAACATGTAGTTGCTATAAAAAAAATTAAAACATTTGTAATAATTTTGCATGAAGATTGTTCTACACTTTTTTAATTTTTGGACCAGATCTAAGGTGAAAATTTAAACAACATTTGCATTTATTTTTGATGCATTCCCATCTGAAATAATGACCGCAAATCCCACATTCGCAAGCTGTCATGATTTAATGATGGAGATTACAAAATATAACTAATACCAATAAAGTATCTGATTTCTTACTAAAAACCGGTTACTATGATTTTAACTTTTTTTTAGATTTGATGGTTTTTGATGTTTTGCTAGGTTTTTCTTTGAGTTGTTTTACTACCTCGGCCTCCTTATTTTCAACAGTCTTAATAATTTCTTGAATTAGTCCATCTAAATCACTATCAGAAGGCGCCGGTTCAACTGCTGTGGTTATCTCATTAATTGTTGCGGAGATTTCCGAACTTACCTCCTCAAAACTTTCTGGATCTTCATAAGCCGTAGAATAAAGATTTTTCAAATTATTGACCTGAGTTATTGCCTGATCAGTAAGTATAAGCCTAAAAGAAGTACCGTTTACTTCAACCTGTTTGGTAATCATAGATAAATTCTGAAATAATTACTCTTAAAGGTTTTTTGGAATTTTTTGATCAGAATAAAATTTTAAATTACTCGTAAATTAAAATGCAATGTATTCTAGTGCAAAAGCATCACTAATTAATGAGATATGTCGTGAATTTGGGACATAACCATTTTTTATCTCGTCTGTAGGTACCCAACGATTTGATGAGGAATAATGTCTTTTTTCTATTAACTCTTTCTCAATTGCTTCTATATTGAATTCCGCCTCTTCGATTTCTGAGCTTTCCAAATGGGTTATTGTGACAAGAATTTTGTTAACTTTTACCCTATCACCAAACTTCCATTGACGAGGAGAATGTTCATCAGATACTTCTAAAACCTTGATTTTCATCTTTTTTTTACCAAAAAAATCATTGCTAGTAAAAATACGTTCACTAAGAAATTCTTCAGAGCGATAAGCTGGTCCAAACTTTATTTTTGGTTCATTTTCTGGTCTTAAAAGTGATTTTACTATATGTGATTCTGTTTTTTTTATTGTGGGTTCAGGTTTTTCTATTTCTGTGTGAGGCTCTACAGATGTTTCTTGTTTTACTGATTCAATTAATTCTGATTTTGGTTGCTTTTTTGGTTGAGATTTTTTGAAATACTTTGTAAAGTGCTTTAATTTTTGAATAGGCTTTAGTTTTGATGCTAATCCTAATTCGGGTTCTGAAGTAGATTCTGGTTCATCATCCCTTTCAGATTTAGAAGGCATGTTATTTCTTTATAGTTCACTACTAAAAAATGATCTGAAACTAAGAATTTATGGTTGAGATATGATTTGATGTTTTGACTTAAAGGGCATGGGATGATCCTTAAGATTGATCTTAATTCTTTGCCCATTTTCAAAAGCAAAGGTCTCACCTGCATACGTACAAATACAATCTGTAATGCTCCTAGATTCATCCCAAACTTTGAAAAATTCTCTCAATTCTCTACTTTCGTATTTGCCAAGTCCAATTCTTTTTTTAGATAAGAATTTGAAGGCCAGAATAACCTTTCTGGTTTTGTATAATTCGAATGTTTCAATCCATTTTAGACATCTAATTATTTGATCGTATGGGACTTGAAGTGTTGTTAGCGTACCAGATTTTGCTTCTATTGTAAATATGGTTCCATTTTTAGTACTCACAGCCAAAACATCAGGCAAACCTACGCTTGGAGATCCCAATCTAAAGGCACTCCAATCCTTCAAACCATTGAATCTTTTAACAATTGTATTTTCCCAATTGTAACCACGCTGTCTTCGTGTTTTTGCAATCTTTTTATTGTTTTTCTTTAATATTCGTATTTTAGTAGAAATGGTTTTGGGTTTATCTAGAATAGTTTTGGTTTGATTGACTTGCTTCAATAACATATCTCTAACAATTAAGATATAGTAAGAGGGTAATTACATAATAACTCAATTTTCAATTACTAATAATACTCACTAATTAGACGACAATATTAGATTAATCTCCAACAAATCATAATGCACGTATAACATCAATCATGTTGATTTTCTACGAACAAAAGGGGGAAATGCCTTTTTACTTTTTGCCAATGAATTTATTATAACACAAGAATTTTCAGAATTAAAGAAATTTTCTAATTTTGTAAATAACGACTGCAGGAGCTGCAAAATACATTCCAGCATTTAACAAAATCAAACTAATTCCATAGGTCAGTACTTCAAATTCTGAATCAATATCAACATAATTTAGAACAGATAGTGAAGTCAACAATGGTGTGATTGCGAGCTTTACAGTTTGTTTAAAGATTGGATTTTCTCTTTCCCAGTCTGCAATAGTTGGACTAAACGAATAGTAAAATTGATTAAATCCAGTCATGAAGGCAGTTCCTAATCTTGTTTTTAGAACCTTGTTGTCTCTAATTTCTCTGAGATCTTGCACTTGTGTTGAAAACTCTGAACCATAAGTGGCCGTTGCGATGAGACACCCCCCTCCAGAAAGAACACTCTCTTCAGCACAGGTACCAAATATGCTAACTACTTGAAAGGATTTTCCGCCAAATTCCATCCATTCTTCAGTAATTTTTGCTTCGGGCATTTTTACCATCAGGTAATTACATATGGCACATTCCGACTCGTCAGAGCCAATTTCTCCAAAAGGCAATTGTGTTGAACTCTTTTTCAAAATTTTTTGATTCTGAATTGCAACAATTTGCAAGTAACCATCTTTTGTCATTTTTTGAAATTTTGCGGCATAAACCCCCTTTTCAAAAAAGGATGACTCACATGCAAAAATGATGACTCTGTCATCTTGTCCGTTTCTTGTGGTAAAATCATAACCCGAAGCCTGAAGTGCACCTGACCATCTAGTGTCAGAAAATATCAAAAGTTTTGCGTTACCTTGAGGTATTTCTGACTGTAATTCTGTTTTTATTCTATTTTCTATTTGTTGTTGTGGGGAGATAGCTGGCGGAGAAGCTTCTTGTGAAAAAACCTGTGTTCCAATTATTTTAATTTCAGAGTTAAATCTTTCAAATGGAATTGTAATCGCTCTAGAATATGATGTTGATGTTTCCTCAATAAAATAAAATTCTAAACCATCGATTAAGACAACAAAATCAATATACTCCGATCCAATTTTTGCATCGATCAAACTTCTTGGCAATGTTATGATTAATTCACCACTAGCTCTAGGTTTTAATGAAATTATTAGAGAGGTATTTTCTGTATCTATCTCAAAACCTAAAATTTCTCCACCACGTATAGCATAATCGGGTTCCACAAACTGTTGTGCAAAAGTAGGATTGATAATTATTCCAACAATAGCAATGATTGCAAGGAAGACAATAACCGAATTCATACAACCGTTAGACTAAACAAAGAATTAATAATTTCCAGGTTGAGTAGTACTGTGTCTATTTTTATATGAAATCATTTAACACAACTTTTAGCTAAAAATTCGTGATTTGACATAATTATCAATGATCACATTATCGTTGAAAATCGTCAATTAAGATATAAACACTATAACAAATTCATGACAAAGATATAATTTTCACCCGCAGTTCCACATTTTACGAGTATGACTTTAGAGCCTACTTCAGGCTTTTTTGATTTTACGACAAGTGTGCCCATAATTCGAACCCCACCTTCAAATTCAGCAATACAAAAATCCTCATTATCCTTTTTTGAATATTCTACAATATTACCAATTCGTGATGCTTTTTTCCAGATTATCTTGCCAAAACAACCATTACAAAGTTCACTTGGAGGCCAGACTATTTTGTTACAATTTTGGCAACTGCCAATTACAAAATTACCTTTTTTTATTTCAGAATCAAATTTCATGATTTTAGTATTAACACCGTGGATGATGTTGCTGCAGCTGACATGTTGTGCACAAGCCCAACATTGGTATTTTCTATTTGCCTTTTTTGTGCTTTTCCCTGAATCTGTTGTACAATTTCTGTTGTTTGCGCTACGCCTGTTGCACCGAGAGGATGTCCTGCCCCAATCAATCCACCTCGTGGATTGATTTTCCTATCAAAAGTTTCATACAAACTCTTAGAGTACCTTAAGCCCTCTCCTTTTTTGGCAAAACCAAGATCTTCAATAATCATTGGTTCACAAACAGAAAATGCATCATGAATTTCAGCTACGTCAACATCGTTCTGTTTCAATTTAGCAATGCTAAAAGCAATTCTTGCAGCATCCTTGGTTGAATTCATGTGGTTGAAATTTTGATTTTTTGTAAAACTAGCTGAGATTGTTTTTTGGCCAATCCCTTTCACCCATACAGGAATATCCGTGAATTTTTTTGCTAAATCTTCTGAAGTCAATAAAACAGCAGAGCTCCCAGTACAGGGACGAGAACAATCTAAAATTCTTAAATCCTCAGTTAGATTTTTTGAATTCATTATATCATCAACTGTATATGTTTTGTTTGAAAATGCGTTAGGATTGTCTTTTGCATTTCTATGATTCTTTACAGAAATGATTGCTAAATTTTCTGCTGATACATTATATGCTCTTTTGTATGATTTTGTAAAAATCGATGCCCAAAAAATTGGGTGTTTATACTCACCTCTTGATTTGTCCCATTCTAAAATTTGCCCAGGGCTATCAAATCTATCAGCTCCTACTACCAAGGCAACATTTCCCAATCCTGCAGCAATATACGAATATGCAGATACAATTGCATTTGTTCCTGAACTACAAAGATTTTCTACAGTATGTGAAATTCTGGGAGCAATTCCTGAAAGTTCAGAAAGAATTGCAGCTAAGTACTTTGAATTTTCGTTGGTTGAAACTAAAACAACATCAATATCTTTTTGAGATAGGTTTGATGTTTGATCAAAAAGTGATTTTGTGGCAGATAATAATAACGATTCAATTGGGGTATCATCACGTGAAAATTTTGTATTTCCAAAATTAGTAACTGCAACTCGTCTCATTTTTTAACCTCAGAAAATGTTGAAGTGAGGAGTGCAAAAGAGTCGTTGACATGGTCAATTGGATTGA
>JADFLH010000052.1 GCA_022564515.1 Nitrososphaerota archaeon | reverse complement strand
CATTGAGATCAGCTTTATTCATGTTTCACTTGAGTTTTATCTTTGAAAAGCTAACTATGCCAAACTATGCCATTTTTTTGGTTTAATTTTTTGTCAATTTGGTATTGACCTAGAGTCAAGATCCAACGCAACTGATCTTAAAAAAGAAATGATACTGTAATGTAAGACGATGGCACTAGCAGAACCCAATTCTGGCATAGGCAATGAATTTAACATATCTGATGATTTTATTGAGGCTAACAAAAAATTCATACCAGACACTCGAAGAAAAAAAGGTGGTCCATATACCAAACAAGAGATTATAGACAGAAAAAATGAAGTGCATAGACTTCATTTTGAATATGGGTATTCTGCAAGAAAGATTGCAGATTTGATGAAAGTAAATCGAAATACAATAAATGGAGATGTCGATTATTGGTATTCAAAAATTGTAGATAATACCAACATGGTTGATCCTGCGTATGCAATCATGGTCAACCTTCAACGATTAGACATTCAACGTTCTAGATTAAGGGAGCAATTAGATAAAACAGAAACCTTTCAAGAAAAATTAGCATTAGAGCGTTTGATACTTGAAATTGATTCAAAGATTTTAAACACACATAACAAATTAACAAATTCTGCTAGAAATCTTCTTGATTACTCTACTGAAAGAATGAATAATTGGATGAAAGAAAATAAGAAGGATGATCGATTTTTGACTTCATTTGATAGAATTTCAGTTTCTGAAAAAGCTTTAGAAAAAATCGATAAGATAATTAAACAAGATAGATTGGGCAGCAGAAGTGTATAATTTAGATTCTATTCCGTTAACATCCCGACCATTTATGGAGGTTGAGAAATTAATTGGTGAGAAACTGGCGCAAAAAACAGGAAAACCGGTCCTTAAAAACTGAGAAAAAAGTTACAAACTCAGCAACTAATACTAGTGCTCAACTAATTGCTTCTTCACTTCATTTACCTACAGACATTCCAGATGACTTGCAGAAACTATACGAACAGCTTGGCTCTCCGTTTTTTCATTCACTCACCAAGAAGCAAATTACCAAGCTATCAAAGCTACAGAAAGAGATATGGAAATTACATCAAACACATCGATTATTGTTAATTTTAAAATCACAGAAGATTGGAATATCATCTCTCTGCATACTCATCACATTATATCATGCACTCACTGATTGTATGGGAATGGAACTCATCATCAACGCACAGTCTGATGAACAGGCAAAGGAACATGCACAAGACTTTAGAAGAATTTTATCTGGTTCTGAAAAGTACAAGGATTATTTGATTACAACTGCATTCACATCTATGGGACTGCTCAAGGACGAGATCACCAAAGTTCGTACTATCTATATGCACAATCCAAAAAATCCTACAATGCCAACAAAAATTATCGTTGTCGGAATGTCTCCTGGAGCCTTGCTATCCCACAAACGAGTCGGTTTCATCTGGTCTAGCGATTCCACCATTTCACAATTAACAGCAAAAAGGAAAGACGAAGTTTGGGCAGCAATGTTATCTAGATTAGCAAACTCACTTGGACCAGCAATTGTAGAATGTCCTGCTCGTGCTCCTGATGGACCAGTTTATGATACATGGGAAAGATATCAGAACCAGCTAGAGAATAAAATTAAAATCAATCCTAAAAATGATTTCTTTTGTTACAAATTCAAATATCAGCTTGGAATACGTGACAAATTCTTTACAGAAGAATTCATAGAATCAGAAAAACGCAGGCTTGGACCTCTATTTGGAACGTTCTATGGAGCTGACTTTTTTGCATCAGGAGCCACTTGGTACAAGGAAGAACATTTCAAAAATAAGACAGATTATGCAACAGAATTATTATTGAGCTTTCATCCAGAAGATGATTTGATATCGGATGTGACTGATGATTGAGTAGATCAAAAAACTAAAGATGAGTTTTTAGTCGCAGTGCTTGTTTTTAGTTGTAAATCAAGCTATGTAACAGTCAACAAAATTAAATCCAATTTAAAATAAGCCATAAAGACTTTTTATTTTTGGTTGCTCATCTTGCCCTATGTTGATGTTCATGTTCCCAAAAAAGTTAATCGGGGAGACTTGATGGTAATTTATGCTAGATTCATTGATCTGGATACACTGCAATTGGTCAAAGTTCCGACCGTATACTTGCAGATAATATCCACAGATGATCATGAATACTGGCAAACTTCTCTAATTAAACAAAACATATCTGTTCTTCACATTGCCATCGGAACGTTAGAAATGAAAGATGACAATTATGTTGTTAAAATTGCTGATCACAAAGAAATGATGGAATTTGGATTCAATAGTGTAAAGATGAGAAAACCATGGGGTGTTTTCAAAAATAAAAAACATCCTGTAAAAATTCAACTATGTTAACATATTATCGACATAATTAATCCTGTAGAGTCGGGACAGCTAAGTAATCTTTCTGTCCCTTATCATTCTCGCACATTGCTCGAAACCATGGCTTCTATTCCTGAATCTGCCTGTTTTTGTCTCTGAATC
This sequence comes from Nitrososphaerota archaeon, assembly GCA_022564515.1. GTDB lineage: Archaea > Thermoproteota > Nitrososphaeria > Nitrososphaerales > Nitrosopumilaceae > DRGT01. The sequence continues at coordinate 5,740 of JADFLH010000052.1, read as the reverse complement.
AATCCATTTGATAATATCTGCTTCTAGTGACATGGTTATCTTGTGTTTCATAAGGCAAAGTATGAAAATAGTTATTCGATAGAACCTTCTATACATTTCATGGCCGCAGGAGAAACTCTGTTAAAAATTTCAGATTATCCTTTTTCTTATTCAATTGTCGGTATTGCATTGAGTTTACTAGGATATCAATTATCTTCTGAAAATTTCTTAACATATGTTGCAATAGCAGGATTTGTTGGTACGTTCATAATAGCTACCGAACCTCTTGGAAGACTCATAAAATTCATTACAAAGAAATTACCTACTCCTAAAAAATCAGAATTGATTAAAACAAAACAATACTCTACAGTAATAAACCAAGGCATCGAATCTAAGCCCATAACATTAGAGATTGAAAAGATTGTACATTTTTTATATTTCGCTATTGCTCTGGGTTTTTCGTATATAGGAATTGCATTTTCTGAATTAATAGCTAAAAAATTCATAATTTTAGATGCGGAAAATATCCCTATTTGTGATTTAGACTGTCTTAGATTTTGGGGGTTTTTCGTTATTGCAGGAGCGATGATTATTTTAGGCATTATTGGCGGAATTCGTTTACAACAATTAAGAAAACGCACAATTTTTGCTGGAGTTTTTCAAGGAAGTATTAATTCTAAATTCATTTCTACCCAAACCATCAGTAGCATGGAACGTTCTTTAGAAATAGGTGACTGGAGATCTGTTGAAAATTGGGCAACAAGAATAGCAGCAGAAGTAAAAAATGAATTAAGCCTTCAAAAAACAAGACAAAATAAAACTAGTGAACACATATCATCACTTCTATCAGAATTTTCAAATGCAACAGAAAATGCAAATGAACAATACGGTTTGGTAAACTGGAAAATGGATGAAGTGCTTAATGATTTTGCATTATCACATTCACTTCTTATTCATTTATTTACAGATAAAAAAAATATTAATACCTATAAAGATTTTTTCCAAATTAAAAATGTTTTAAGTGAATTGGACAAACACGATAAAGATCTGGACGAACAACTTTCCAATAAATTAAATCATCTGGTTGATGATATTATTAGTAATTCAAATTTAGTTGAACAGGCAAATAAATTAATGCAAAATAATGAAACAAAAGAACAATTAGATTCTAAGAGTTTTAACATGGTGTTCAAAAAATATCTTTTGTTGGAAAATCGGGAAAATATCTTAATAACTCCAATCAGAGAACAAACTCTTTTTCATGTTATATTGTCAAATGCTGGGGTAATAGCTACTTTGAATAGAGATAGCGCAGACATGCTGGCTGAAAAATTAAACAATCTCGTACCTGAATTCGATTCAATTTCAGAAGCCCATAAAACCAAAACTGAAAAGCTACACTCTTTACGAACCAAATTAAAGCAAAAATTGGAAAAACTGGTTGATGAAAATAAGGTTCTAGGACAAACCTTAAATGGATTTTGTGAAATTTGCTTAAATAATGAATTTAGAACTGATGCATTTATCGAAGAACATAAAAATGAAATTGAAAAAATTGATTGGGAAAAATTGGATTATAGATCTAAAAAATACTTCTAGTTTTAAAAAGACCATCTCGTTTTCAGTGTGTTAGTTAGCATTAGCTAAACTTTCAGACTTGAAATCAGGTATAATGTTTAATTTATCAGACTAGTTGCAACTATCTCAAATGAATCCCCATATGAAAAAGGGTCAGGCAAGGTACGATCAATATAGGTAGCAGTGAGCATATCTCCAATATTCACGCCTAAGATATTGTTTTCAGGCTCAGTTTTGTCTGAAAAATGTATTTCACCCTCAAAAATTCCAGTTGCCTCATTAGTTTCTATCAGATACATTTCAAATCCTACCGAGTCCAATGAAGAATTAATCAACACTTTAATTTTATTTATTGATTCAGGCTCTAAGTTCATGTCTGGATCAATTACTCTTACTGTACCTGTACCACTAGCTGGATAACTTGCTTCAAGCCACTGAACTTCACCTTGATTCCATCTAACTTTTGCTGTAGTGGAAGTTTTTTCATTATCCAGAAATTCATAAGTGACTGTGATTACATCTGACCTGTCTGTAGATATTCTGCCTTCTCCTCCTGGACCTGCATAATGCCATGTTTTTCCAAGTACATCTTCTAAATTACCATCACCATCTACATCATATGGAATAAATCCAGTAAGGGTTATTTCAGTAGTAAAAATACCTGTATCAACTCCAGTTTCCATAAAAATAACCATATCAATGGATCCTCGTCTTGTTTCTATCTTTAGTATTCTGTCATCTCGACCTCCTATAGTATCAAGTTTATGTGGATCAAGATCACTTAATGGATCAACGATTGTAATGTATACCTTATCTGTCCATGTGTAAATTTTCTGGTCAAGTTCGACAGTGGGATAAAAATTAATTTTATCAATCTGAATTGCAATTTGATCTAATTCATCTTGTGATTGTGCTATGATCTCAATACTTTGGGCTTTTTCTTCAAATTGCTTGACAAGTTTTTCATAGTTTCCTTGTTCATATTCTAACAAAGATTTACTACGTGAGAAATCTTGCTGCATTTGTGGTAAATATTCGTCTTGCCATTGTGATCTTTCTTCTTCAGGATAATCCAAAATGTATCCAATCTGTTCTTGGAAATGTGTATCTTCTTCTCCATAAGTAGAAATGTTATGAACAGTTCTCAATAATGCTACTTTCAAAGCAATAAATTCATCAATGTCACTTTGAGGAATTGATGAAATGAGATTCTGTGATTTACATACTTTGGTTGTTTGTGGGTAAATTTTGAATTTATCATCTATTTCTAATTCCACTCCAAATGTCACAGCATCAACTTTTTCACATGGTGTTAAAACAAAAACGATTGCTGCAAGTACTATGGCAATAGTTCCAAGTACAATGAATAGTATATACGGAATTTTCACATTTTTTATATAATAAATATCGATTTGTGTGTAGCTATAGGAATCCCAATTGTAGTTATTACTAGAACTAGAGGATTTAATTCTCCAAAATTACTTGCTAATGATTCAATCACAGTTGTAAGTATTCCAGTTTCAGAGATATCAATTCCTGTCATCATTTGAATTCCTAGAACTAATCCAGTAATCTTTGCGAACACAAATAATCCATGTATTCTCGCTCTCAATTTCCAACACCAGTTTTCTGATCAAATGTTCTTTTTGCAAATCTGTTTATAATATCTGCTTTATCACCATTACCTTCAATCCAGTTACAAACAAAACACTTAGGATCGAGATGCACATCCCTAACAACTAATTTTTGTTTCTGAGCATCGTATATTGAGTAAACATTTGCAGGACGAAATCCTGTAACATATGAAAAAAATTCCATCAAACCTGCATTTGCAACAATACCATTAAGATGAATTACAGAGGGTGATGGAACATTAATACCTGATACGTATCCTTGTTTTTCATTGAATTGTTGTTCACGCTCTGTTTGAAGAAAATGTGTTGCTTCATCAACATCAATTTCATATAAACACTGTAGGCAAGGTTTCTTTGGCAGTACTAATATTGCTCTGCCACCTATTTGCACAATTTTCTCTTCTTCAAGGATAATACCAACAGCACAATCCAAGTAGGGGATAAGAAATGCTTTTGCAATTTCATTTAGTAATGTTCGTGCACCATCATTATCGACACAACCAAAAATGAAATCAATTCCTGCAAGTTCTTTTATTACATCTCCATTTAGTACATCTTTTTCTTTCGGAACTATTCGTACATTTTCTTCCCCGCAAATATTTTTTGCATGCCTAGTTGCAATAGTAACTTTAGTCTGACCCAAATCTGAAGCAAAGGCTCCAATAAGTCGATTAAGATTGTCTTCAGAAATCTTATCATCGTCAATTAGAACCAGGTTCCTCACTCCTAAATACACAAGTTTTTGTAAGATTTCCGAACCAATTCCTCCCAAACCAATAATGCCCACATCTAATCCAGCTAAGGTTTTTTGTGCATCTACGCCAAAAGCAAGAATCTGTCTATCATATCGTTTCTTATCCATTTGTATGGTTTTTTTAATTGAAGATGGAACAATAATTCGAAGGTTTTTTCCATGAATGACTATCTTATCTACTGTTTTTCCTACCTTGTTCTGCCAACAAATTGCATCAACTGAACATTGTCCAAGTACCATTGCTGCATATGGCTTTCCCTCCAGATCATCTAGTATGTAAGGAACAAATTCTGCAAATCCATCATTATCAGTTCTAGAAAACCTGACATTTGTAGTTGAGAAAGGATGAGAGTGAATTTCAATTAATCCCTTATTTTCTTTTTTTGCACGATTAATCACTTTTAGTAATCCATCAAGTTTGAGTATAAGACCAAAACCATCTGGCTCTAATTCTGAATCATCTATGCAAATTACATCTTTTACTAGAAACGTAATATCATTTTGGTTTTGATAATAATTTACAAGAAAAAATGCAAAGTGCTCGTTATTGTCTGATAAAACATGTTGATACATTTTTTCCCAAATACAATGTTCTATAATGATTTTGTTCATTTAGTTAACATCTGCCAATCTTTGTTCAACTCCAAGCATAAATGACACAAGAGTATGACCTGTACAGATATCATCAGTAGGTCTCCACTCTTCTAAGTGGTATGAAAACTGTCCATATTTTTTACCAAGTATTGCATGTCCATCAGTATAGTTTCCTGGCAGAACTCCTGTTGCAGTTCTAAAGCCTTCAGGAACATAGAAGTTATCTGGTTTTGTATTTGGATAACCTGTTGGTATTAAGATGAGAATAGGAACTTTGATCCTATTCCATCCTGCAGGAAGGTCATACAAGATTATAACCCACTGGTTTGCTGCATCTTTTTCAATGACATTGTATTGTTTTTCCAATAATGCAACTTCATCAGTAATTCTACTCATGTTTTAACCTCTCTTGAATCTCGGTGCTTTTTTGAAACGTTTTCCTGGACCTTCAAATTCTATAACATCTTCTGGTTGTACTGCTGCTTCAGTACCGTCTTCTTTGCACAAAATCAATCCAATACTTTGTGGTATTCCACCCAGTTCCATGATTTCTGCCCCAGTTATTGTTGATTGATGTACTTGGAATTCTTTTTTATCAATGAAAAGTGTAAAGAATTTTCCATGATTGTCTTTGTTTTTTTCTGCTAATGCCATGATCTCACCTCCTTTTTACAATGTTGCTGTAGTTTGCACAAAAGTGATTTTTTGTTCTTATTTTCTAGTTGAACATAATCTGTGCATATTTTGAGTTGTGTATTTATGTACATAACACCATATGTAGATATGTACTTACTTATAAAGATTTAATTGATCTATAGCAGATTTAGATCGGAATATATGATACGAACAAAAATAGTACAGATCGCCAGAGCTTAAATGTCAATGGGAAGATATGTACATATGTAGATATATATTTATATAGTAATATATTATTTTATATTAGAAATAATATGGGAAAAATACATTTAGCCATAGATGATCATGTCGAAGACAAATTTCGTCTTGCAGTAGCAAAGAAGATGGGAATGAAGAAAGGAAACCTTTCTGCAGCAGTTGAAGAGGCAATGCTTCTATGGTCAAAAAAAAGATAAACTATTTTTGAATCCCTTTTTTTTTACTTTTTTGATCGAAAAGCTGACCATCTTAAATTTATTGTATTTTATTTTTGATCCATAATTTTCTAAACTAATAATAATAACTA
>JADFLH010000051.1 GCA_022564515.1 Nitrososphaerota archaeon | reverse complement strand
ATTATGACCTCTTGACAGAGACTCCGACTGTTGATTACATATACTCGCTTTGTGCGCTAGGAGCATCCAGTCCAAATGATCTTCAACCTATATTGGAAGCAAATTCTCTAGAGGATTTGATACTGAGAGTTGAAGATCTACTTAGAAAATAAAAAAAGCAACAGTAAGTTAAATCATTTACATTTGATACTAACTCTTAACGAGAGCAATTAAAATAATTTTGTAAATCCCTTGATGTAATCATATTTAGATCATACTGATCATTTCTACGTGGATGTTAAATACAAAAATTATTCTATAAATACTATGAATACGATAGCATGGAAATGTTACCGATGTGATTTAACATTCACCAAACAATCCTTTGCTATCTTACACAAAAAAATCTCAAATCATCCTGTTAGTGAAATCAAAATAGTATTGGCGTGATCAAAAAAGACCATGGAGTTTAAAAAGTGCCACAAACAAAGTCCATTGTCAGCATAGAAAATGTAGTTGTATCTGCCACAGTAGAACAACCTAAAGACTGTTGGATTTGTGAAAGTAAACATTCCGAAGATCAACTCTTTAAATGTCCATGTGAGTGTCATATACCACCTAAAGTGGTTTTCAAAAAAGGAATACATTCATTTCATTTCTATGTAACGCCGGAGGAAGAAAATTGAAACAATGGAAAAGAAAAACAGTTAGAAAATGAAAAACTAAACCCCTCCTTTTTTACATTTGATACAAACTGTAAATGCGAATATCATTCTCAGTTTGTGTGTAAAAGCAGGCTCTAAATGAGAAAGAATTCAAAGACAATCTTTTTGCACATATACGCACAAAAAACATCCTATGAGGCATTTTTAGCAGGTTTTTAGAATCATTTTTTTAAATAAATCAGAAATTTATTAACAATTATACAGATAATTTCTAGAAGTAATTATGTTTGTTTAGAAAAAACATATTATACCTTAAATAGTTTCAACATCAAATATAGATTACATGGACGGTGATGTGAGAAAATCAGCATAGATGTGGTTTCCAATGCCCATTCCCAGAAATAATAATGTCCATATCTTTCGCTCCTAAACCAATTTTGAGAAACACAATTGTGTTTTTTGTGAGGGGTAAAAAAGGAAACCATATGATGTTTTTTTCAGACACAAATGATATGCCCAAATTGTGCTGTAAGAACTACGGGATTGATTGTGATTTTGAGGTTGAGGGTGAAGACCTGCTAAATCTGAGTAAGGTTTTTGGAAATCATACAGCTCTTGAACACCGTAAGAGGTATGAAAAAGAATCTTTGGTACAATTCATAATTGGTTCAATATGCACATGTCCTTATTGTAACTCAAAGTTTGAAAGTAAGGAACAACTCTCAAAACATATAGATGGAATTCATCATGGTCCAGGTTTCTTAGACATGATCAATAGACAATTCTTATGAAATAGTATGCCAAGTCTTATCTATCGAGATTATGGGTTTGTATTAAATCATGAACTATTTGATACGAACTATTATCAAGTCGTACTACTATAAATAACACAATCGAGATAAACTAAGAAAAGTTTACTAACCCTTCTATGCCAACTGTCGATTAAACTATTCAAGACAAAATTTATCTATTAAAGTTGCTCGAAGCATGATAAATGGAAGAAAAATTCGTCAATATCGATGGAAACAAAATCCGATATTTAGTGGAAGGAAATTCCCAAGAAACTCTAATCCTCATTCATGGTTTGGGAGCTTCTGCTGAAAGATGGGAATATGTAATTCCACTTTTTCAGGAACATTTCAGAATCATTGTGCCAGATTTGATCGGTTTTGGTTATAGTGATAAACCACTGGTAGATTACACCACTGATTTTTTTTCTAAATTTTTAAAAAAATTTTTTGAAAAACTTGAGATTAAGAATCCCATAATTATCGGCTCCTCTTTGGGCGGTCAAATCACAGTTGAGTTTACTGCAAACAATAACGATTTTGTTCAAAAACTTATCCTGGTTTCTCCTTCAGGCATTATGAAGCAATCCACTCCTGCCTTAGATGCATATATTATGGCTGCACTTTATCCTGACGAGGAGAGAGCAAAAAATGCATTTGAAATGATGACTGTCTCTTCAAAACAAGTTGATCCCAAAATAATTGAAAGATTTGTAGAAAGAATGCAACTTCCAAATGCAAAGATGGCATTCATGTCAACATTACTAGGGATCAAGAACGCAGGGAAAATTTCCAACCAGCTTTCGTCCATTACAGTTCCTACACTGATTATTTGGGGTGCCTTGGATCCTATTATCCCTATCAAATTTGCAGATAGTTTTGTTTCCCCAATGAAAGATTGCATGTTTTTTAGAATGGATGGTTGTGGTCATACTCCATATGTGGACGATCCTAACGGCTTTGTGAGAATTATAATGGAATTCTTAGACAAGAAAAAGGACCAATAGTAGTCTTTATATTCCTCTCCTTTCCTACTGTTACCAATGACTGGTAATAAATCCCCATATGATCCCACTGAGATGTTCAAGGAATGGATTAGTAAAAGTGGAAAGGCCCAAGCAGAATTCATTAAAAATTTTGGAGGCTTTATGGGAAGTCAGTCTTCCCAACAATTTGATCCATTAAACACACTAAAAAAAATGTCAGATAAAGCAATAGAAACACAAACTAACGTTATGAAAAATTTTTCCTCTTTGCAATCTAGAGGCTTAGATACTATGTACAATTTGGGTCAAATTATACCCAATCTAATGAATTGGGGAGCTTACAAAACATCCGTTGGCAGCAACGGAAGAATTTCGATTCCAGAGGCTGAAAGAAAGGCCCTCGGATTAAAGGAAGGAGACTTGGTTCAAATCATTGTTCTTCCTTTAGCAACAAAATCAAAAAAATAGGGAGGTGAAAAAATGAGTATGACAGAGAAACAAACCAATGTAAAAGATATCTATGGTGTATGTCAACAAAACGTAGACAAATTATTTAATGAAATTAAGCAACAGGTTCCAAGCTATCATCAATCAGTAACAAACGTTCAACAGGAATACTTGGATGCATGTGAGAATGTAATCAATTCTTCAATTGCACTACAGCAAGAGTTTGCAAGAAAGGCAGGTATCACAACAAACGTTCCAGAGGCAACACTAAAGGTAATTCGTGACACAACAGAAGAGATTGTAAAAGTTAATTCAATACAAAACAAAATTACACTGGCTGTAATCGATGCAACACAACAAAACATCAAGACCTTCAATGATAATGCTAAGGCATTTGGAGATTTGAACAAGAACATTCTACAATCTTGGATTTCTGCATTTACACCAAGAAATAATTAGACATCCATTTTTTTTCTTTTTTTTAAATCTAATTTTAAGAATGTACTTTTAACCACTGACAAAGCTCAGGAAGAATTTTTTTCTGAGAAAATGAGCTGGCTATCATTCCAACATGCCCTGTTGGATATACTTTCAAAGTTTTATCTTCACTTCCAACGGAATAATGTAGTGGCATGCTGCATTCTGGAGAAACAAGGTGATCTCCTACTGCAACTTGTGTAAATAAGGGCATCTTTATGTTTCTCAGCGAAACATTTTTTCCTCCCACATTCATCTTGTTTTGAATCAGAAGGTTGTCTTGATAGATATCCTTAATCCACTGGCGAAAAAGTTCACCAGGAATTGGAGGAGTGTCACTTAGCCATTTTTCAATGCGCATAAAATTATCAACGAAGTTTTTATCGTCAATATTCTTGAAAAATTTAATGTATTTTTCTACTCCTTGTTCAAAGGGTTTGAGGATAGAAAAGCAATAGTACATGAACTCTGGAGGCATATTTCCTACAATTTCAACAAACTTATCAACATCTATGTGCCTGACTAAATTACTAACTACAGTTGTATCTTTCCAACCATCAATGACTGGTGCAGTGGCAATAAAATTTTTGACATTTTCAGGATGAAGAGAAGAATATATCGCAGCCATAGTACCACCTGTACAATATCCTTGCAAAGAAACTTTATCTACGTTTGATTCCCTTTTTACAAATTCTACACAATTATCTAGATAGCCATTTACATAATCATCAAAATCCAAATATTTGTCAATAGATGATGGCGTCCCCCAATCAATCATGTATACATCTACCCCATGTTCTAACAGATTTTTTACCCAACTTTTTTTGGGATGTATGTCCAAAATATGATATCTGTTGATAATTGCATAAGCTATGATTAATGGTGTATGAAGTTGCTTGTCTGTCATTGGTTTGTAATGCATCAATCTAACTTTGTCTTCTTCATATACAACATCGAAAGGAGTAGTTCCAAGTTTTATTTCATCAGGAGCTGTCACTAATTTTGGAGCTTTTGCAACATTTTTACTGAATTTTAATATCTCCGCTATTATTTTTGGGTCAATTTTGATTTCACTTGACAATGTTCTTCACTGTATTTTTTTCTCTTAATTTTGATTCAAGTTTTGAAATTCGTTTTCGAAGAGAGTGAATTTCTCTGTATACATCATCAATTTCTTGTTTATTTGGAAGATTTGCTGATTGTAGCATTACATTCATTATGTTGTTCCAATGTTTTGTCAATTCTAATTCCTTAGCAACAAGTTTACCATAATTCTCTCCAAATTTTTTCGAATCAAACAGTTCTGTAAAATCATTATCAAAAATGTCTATCCAAACTCGTTTGTAAGCCTCAAATTGTTCAGGATCATTTGGAATTTTCGGAGCTTTGAAATTTACTTTTTTCTGAGATTCATTCCACGTATCGATTAATTGCCGGTAATATTCTGTTAAACTGTTGTTAAATTCGATTAAAACTGCACTACCCTCAATTAACTCAGTAGTGATTTTCTTTGCATTTTCAGTAAAATTTCTCATTGGTCCTATAGAGGTAAGCGCTTGTGGCTTGCTTGACATTAAATGAATCAGGTCTGTCCAGAATAATGATAGGTGTTTATAATATTCTGCAACATTTTTAGTAGATTCAGGTTTCACAGTATATTAAAGAAAATGATCGCAATAAATGGTTCGTTTAAAGGATTAAACACGAAAAGTGGGTAAAATTAAAAAAATCACAAAAGAAATCCACCATGCCTAAAAATGAGGACTGCCAGAATCATCAACAATAGTAGAATCTTATCGAAGGTAAGATGCAATAGGATTTAGAGCTCCAATTCTCAAAGCAAAATGGTATTTTTTCATCAAATCAACAAAATCGTTTTTTTACTTTCCCACTTTCATACCTAGGTCATTAAATAAACTAGTTTGTTTTTGAATTAATTGTTACAATTTATTGTAGATTAATTACTTAAAAAACTATAATCTTCTAAAATTAATTAGAAACTATAATATTTTTGTATTAGAATGGATTTACTTGAATTAGCAGAAGAACATTTTCTATTTTCTCTTACAATTGTTCTTGGTATTGGACTTTTACAGGGAGGAGTTTTGGCAAGAGGTCTCAGACATCGATTTCCTAGTTTGAAACGTCATGCCAGATTAGCTTCTGTCATTTTACTTTTACTGTTTTCCATTAATGCTATTGCAAATGTTTTCAAGTTCGCAATTCCTGAAAAATTAATTATTTCTGATTTAACAATCCCTTCAGCACCTGAAGAAGGATATGCTTTTGTGATTAATGTTTTAGGACTAAATGTTGGGTTTGCTATGGTGGTCGCAATGTTTATTTCTGTAACCATTATCTTGTTTCTGAGATTTGCTGACCTTTCACGACCATTTCGTTATTTTATTTTTGGTATTAGCGTTATCATGGTGCTGGTAGCTGGTATTAGTAGATTTACTGATTATATTCCAACTTTGTTTCAAATCTTAATGTACGCCCTCTACCAATTTGGCTTAACGATTGGAATATTCCTGGTTGCAAGAAGAAAAGAAACGGATTTCTATGCAGAATTAGAATAAATGAAAATTATTTTTCTAATTGTATAAATTTTGAAAATTGGACTAGGAAAAACCTAGTCTTGAAGTAACTTTCTCAATCCGGCACATCTGTTTCTAATAGTTACCTCAGTGACACCCGAGGCAACTGAGATCTCCTTTTGAGATTTTGCTTCCCCGTTACTAATGCAAGCTAGATAAAGTGCAGCTGCTGCGATTCCCATGGGATCTTTACCTGCAATCATTCCAATCTTTTTTGCTTTGTTTAGTATTGCAATTGCCTTTCTCTTACTCTTTTCACTTAGCTCTACAAAACTAGCAATTCTAGGTATTACGTTGATAGGATCTACTACAGGCATTTTTAGATCTAATTCTCTGAAAATTAATCTATAGCATCTTGCCACATCTTTTCTTTTGATGTTGATTCCTTTTGCCATGTCATCAAGCGTTCGTGGTGTTCCAGTATGTCTACAAGCAGCATACAAACATGCCGCAACTAAACCATAAATAGATCTTCCTCTTACTAATTTTCTTTCCATTGCTTTTCTGTAAATATATGCAGATTTTTCTACAACCGCATCTCCAAGTGCTAGTTTGTCTTTTAGTTTATTCATTTCATTCAAAGCTAGTCTGAGATTTCTATCTGCTGAAGAGTGTGCTTGACTTCTACTATCCCAAGTTCTTAATCTCTCAATCGAACTCTTCATACCAGCAGAGAGAGGCTTTCCTGTAGAATCTTTGTTTGCAACTCCAATAATTGTTGAGAGTCCCATATCGTGCATCATTAAAGAAGTTCCTGTACCAACTCTAGTTCTATTTGATTCCCCATTTGAAAATGTTCTCCATTCTGCACCAATATCTTCTAATTTTTCATTGATTACAAATCCACAAACTTCGCAAAACAATTCTCCAGTATTTTCGTCAGTAACAATTTTTCTTTTACTGCATGATGGACATTTTTGCTGTGAAATGATTGTATTGTTTATCATATCAGCTATGATATTGTGGCTTGATCTACTTATTACTATTTTTCAATAAATCTTAGGGTGACAAGTGTGTAGGTTGAGCTAATGATCATTCTAACTTTGTATAATAAGACATTTTGAGAATGCTTTTTAGCTGGTTGTGTTTTATGTGTCATAATGAGTGAATCAAAACCACGTATTGTGGGCGTAGAAATAATAAAATAAAACGGTATTGATGTACATTTACGCACAAAAAGTTCGTAGGTACTCACGTTATAATGTAAAGTTTGTTTGTTGTAGAATAAAAAAAGAAAGGGAAGTTAGTTTATCTGGATGTCGTACTCAAATAATGACTGAAAAACACGTATCGTCTACATTCTATTTTATGCCGTGTCAATATTGTCCAGATTGTGATGAATTGCTTTGCAAATTAAATTCTGACATCAAGTGGAATTTTAGAGGGTGGTGTAGTAACTGTAAACTTATTTGGTTATTATCAGGAAATTACTGTGGCAAAGACCTACATTCAAGAACTAAAGGCCCAATTGATTCGATAAAGGTAATATTTGAGAAAAAACAAAAACGCTAAATGTTAACGGAAGCCAACGAATATAGATTTTCAATTTCAGCCAATGAACCTCGATGGACAATTTTGGCTATTGCATCAGCTTCCGTATCTATTGTTATGTGTTTTAATTATAAAATAGTATTTTTCAAGAATGAAGATCGCTTTGGTTTTAAAATTTATTTAAAAATTCTTTGTTAATTTAACATGTATTCAGAAAAGATTTGGTAAATTTTATTGATGAAAAAGATATAGTTATTCTATGGTAACAGCGTATGTGTTAATTGTTTGTGATTTGGGTTATGAGGAACAAATCATTGAAGAGCTGAAGCATCTTTCAGATGTTAAAGAGGTACAGGGAACTTTTGGTGCCTATGACATTCTTGCCAAACTTGAATCGGATGAACACAGTACTCTTAGAGAAACAATAACATGGAAAATTAGAAAATTAGACAAAGTCAGGTCTACTCTAACCCTTATGGGAATAGAGGGTCAGGAGTAAGAGAAATCAACATTTGATACGAACTGTTAAAGAAACAGAGTAAACTAATCTGAGATAGTATCGCAATCATTCTTACCTTTCCAACTCTTACCCCCAGCTTCCCTGCATTGTTGTTTTGTTACATTTCTCAAAAGGACTTCATCTTCTTTGCAGTTCGAATTTTTATAACAAGTACCACGTTTTAGTTCACGATGTTGCTTGGGTTTTGGAATTTTGTTTTGTGAAGTTTCTATTTCCGGAGTAGGCGCATTCATAAGATCTTTGAGCATTTTGTCTAATGTCTTTATATCCCTTGAATCTGGTTTGGTGATTTTTGGCAAAATCGGTTTTCTTGCACCGGACATCTAAGACAATGTCTTCTGTGCTAAACATAACGTTTTGTATGGAATAAATTAATTCTAGTTAACAGTTCATATCAAATGTAATTTTGTACAAATAATAGATTATTTTTTCCACATCTTTTGCCAAGTTTCGGTGAATTCTCTCATTACCTCTAGATATTTTTTAGATGGATCAGTCCAGGTGGTGTTCCAAAACTTTTCCCAATCCTTATCGAACTTGAGGATAGACTGTAGACCTGACTCTTTTAACATATTTTGCCATTCTTTACCAAACCTCTTAATTTCTGTCTCTCCTGCGTTCATCCATTGTTCTTTCCATTCTTGTGCTAACTTTTGCGGTAGTTTTTTATCGG
>JADFLH010000050.1 GCA_022564515.1 Nitrososphaerota archaeon | reverse complement strand
TCCAATCCAATTGCCTCCAAAATTACAAGAAATGCTAGATGAAAATGACGTTGCAAAGCTTCCTTTCTGGATGCAAAAAACAATCAACTGGCAGACTCAAGGAAAGATATCAGAACCCGAGCTTCTAAATGCAATAAACTTTCTACTAAAATTTTCAATATGAATTTTCAGGATTAACAGTTCGTATCAAATGTAAATTAAAAAAAGAGGAGAATTATCGTCTCCTAGATCTTCTTTTTGTTTTTCTTCTAGATTTTTTACCAGCTGAACGCTTTCTCTTTCTGGCGGCGGCTTTTCTTGCTTTCTCAGCTGCGTTTCGTTTTCTAGTACGAGCAGCTTTTTGGGCAGCAGCACGACGTTGTGTTTTTGTTTGTACCATGTTTAGGATGAATTGTACTTGACAATAGGTGGTACAAGTCAGCTATTATTAGCTACTTTTTCTAGTTTACAGTTCGTGTCAAATGTAAATAAAAGCGAGATTTGAGATACTCTTTTCATAACTTAATTTGGTTCCGTCAAAGGGAATAACAATTTCAGTTCAGGACTCTTAATGGTTCAAACCTTTAGAGGCTCAGACCATAGTTGGGTATTATTTTAGACCCATTAACAGTTCGTATCAAATGTGAGCGGTTCTATTGAAACCCGCACCGTTTATGGGATTAATTTAGACCCGATTAACAGTTCGTATCAAATGTAAATAAAAAAAGGAAAACTTGGGTTATAATACTGTTAAAAATAAAATTGGGAAAAAATTACGATACGGTAAATTTTATTTCTGGGCTTGATACTTTATCTGCATAGATTCCCTGAATGATAAAATCTCCAACTTCTTTTAATTCATACGGTGTTGAAAAAACACCGTCACTAGTTACTGGAAGTTTTAATCCTAGTGCAGGAATGTCTACTTTAAATCCTTTAAAACCACCTATATCGATTTTTCCAGAAATTTGTGCATATGTAGGTGTACCTGGAGTAAGATGGTATTCAGTTTTGTCAGTGGTAAATTCTATCCACTTCACATCTTCCATTTGAGTCATACAAATACAATGTGAGAGTTACCTAAAAATCATTACTTTTTTTTAATATTATTTACTCAAAATAGATTATAGAATATTTCAGATTGATTTTAGGATCCTTTAAGTAGATTTTTACGTTATCATATACGTGTCAGAAATTAATGAAAAAAATTTTAATAAAGTGGACCTTGAGCTTCATACTCGAATCCGTAAAGCAAAGGGCCTTAACAAAATAAATAAAATAAGAGAGTATGTACAATTTCTGTCAAGATTTAAAAGATATTTTCATGCAGAAAACGTTTTAAAATATGAAATAAGGTCAGACCCTGAAGATAATAGATCTAAAAAAGAATTTGCAGAACTGTATTTCCTTTTGGGAGCATCTCTGATGCGACAAGATTTTTTTTATAGTGCACGTGATGCATTCCAGTCTTATGTTTTTTCTTTGGTTGCACACGAATCTGAATTTAACACCATTGTTTACAATGACAAAATAGCAGAAGGATATTGGTATTTAGCTGTAACATATCAATACATCGAAACATACAGTATGAAAAATGCAATAAAATACTATAAATTATCTATTCAAAGTTCGCCTGACTCAATTCATGCAGCAATTTCAAAAAATAATTTGGCAGTACTTTTCATGAAACAAAGTGAGATTGATGGAGATTTAAAAAAAATACTAAAGGCTGAAGAACAAGTTAACGAAGCTAAAAAAATTCTAAATAAATTAACTAAAGATAAAAAGACCAAGGATTTTGTTTTGTCTCATTGCTGTGATACCTTGGGGATGATAGAAATGATTAATGGGCATTATGATGTGGCAAAAAAACATCTAGAAGAGGCTCAAAAATACCGAAAAGATACAGGTACTGAGAGTTCTGCGGCTTTTTTTCATCTTGGGATGATATATGAACATAAAAAAAAATACAAGGATGCAAAACGAGAATATACAAAATCCATAAGCACCCAGGATAAAGAGTGGTTTAGTTCAAAATATGTATCAAAAGCCTATTACGCTCTTGGAATACTTGATTTAAAAGAAAAAAAATTCGACAGTGCAGAAAGAAACTTTAAAAATTCTCTCCGATTTGACTCTCAAAATCGTAATGCACAATCACATTTGAATCTGGCACAAGAAAAAGGTGACTCAGGAGAGGACTGGTGGGACTGGTGGACAAAAACTCCGGCTAAAAAGGCCACACTTTACTTGCTAACAGCTCTTGCAATAATGATAGTCATAGTTCCCTTAATGATTGGAATTCCTCAAGAAACTGTAACTTTGGAGTTAGTTAAAGATGGAAATGGCACGGTTATCAAAGATTCCAGCAAAACAGAGATCAAAATAGAACGTAAACCAGCCGATTATTATCTTGTCATATTTGGCATTATTGTATTTGTAATTCTATTGCCAAACATCAAGAAAATAAAGGCTGGTGCCATCGAATTTGAGACAAGAGATGTTGAGACAATCCCAATTGAATCAACACCACCTTCTGTATAGAAAATTTATTCAATATTCAGAATAATTGACTTGTTGATTAACATTGCACTAAATCAGTTGAATCCGTTACATGGGTTCGTAGTTTTAGTTTAGTTCCTTTAACGGTTCGAATCTGTTAAGACCCAGACCATTTTTGAACAAAAACAAGACTCACTCGGAACTAAAAAGACATGATGATTCTATTGCACGAGAACTTTTAGTAAAAGAAAAAATAATTGCTCCATAATAGTATAGTAAATAATTTTTCATATGTTAAAAAATTTGGTATTATTATGTAATTGTTTGAAAATATTTGATGGTTGTGTAGTACACATACAATCATTCATTTTCTTTCTATGACTTTCACTAATACTAAATGGATTTTTTAAGGAAAAATGTACATAATTGGATTTTTTAATAATATTCATGTTGAGTCTAATAATCTCAGCTAATACAAAAGTTGCAGCACATGGAGCTAAAAACGGGAGGTTACCAACAATAGTATTTTTGTTAGAATCTTCAATTACTCCAGTACTACATTGCCCAACGAATTTTGCATCTATTAGATGATAAAACGCACAGACAATACACCATTCTTTTATTGGAGTGTGTCGGCCAAACGTAACAGCCCAGCTTTCTGTAGTTGCTGCATGCAATACAATACATGGAATAATGTTTTGAATTCTAGTCCAAATGTCATCCTCATTAGCAAAACACAGAATTAAATCTGGATTATAATGTTCAAAATTAGGCTCATTAGTAAAGTCGTTATAGCTTTTACAGTGTGTATTGACACTAAAATTTCCTTTTTGTAGAAATTTACTGCATGTTTCTACTTTGTTTTCCTGTGCATCATAAACAGTAAAAGCAAAAGAGCTGCTACAATTTTCATATTTTACCACATCAAAGTCAATTAACTGAATATCTCCACTATATGATGTAAGAGCCAACAAATAATCAAAGGAAGACCCTACTGCACCACATCCTACTTGACAAATTTTTCCAATATCTATTGTATTTGGAATGTTTGGATTTTGTAGTACAGTATGATTAGAATTTTGTTTGTAATCAAAAAGAGAATAATAATTTGAAAATTTTGGAATGTCTTGTGTATTGATTGCTTGACTAAAAAGAAATGCAGATGCCAAGCATGATGCAAATGCAGGGCCAATAGGATTTTTTTCTGAACGTTGTTCAATACTAGAATTAGTACAATATCCATATCCTGCTAGCCATCCAGAACTATCGATCCAAAAAAATGGTTTGGTAAGATCTCTTTTTGGATCGCCAATACATAGTAAAAGTGAACATTTCCCCTCATCTATTTTTTGAAAGGTGAAATTCCCATGTGGATCTATTTCTGACATGTTTTTTTGTATATGATTTTTTAAATTGCCATCAAATACTGATGAAATAGTTTGATTACAATCAGGCATATCTATAATTATTTTCCGACACCATCTGGCTAAATTATTGCAAGTAAGTATTGTCATACATTGTAGTGCGTAGGATTCAGAAATTTTTGGATCTATAATTACTCCAACAGAGTAATCATCACCTAGATTTTTCTTTATTATTCTGTTTGTCCTATCATCTCGTAGTGCATACCATTGTTCTTTTGATAGTAAGAATTTCATTATTTTCTAAAGTCC
Organism: Nitrososphaerota archaeon; assembly: GCA_022564515.1. Lineage (GTDB taxonomy): Archaea > Thermoproteota > Nitrososphaeria > Nitrososphaerales > Nitrosopumilaceae > DRGT01. The sequence goes on along the minus strand of JADFLH010000050.1, from coordinate 4,488 downwards.
ACAAAGTCACAGCTTAATTTTTCAGAAATTTCAAAGTGCTGTGATACGTATTTGTCCGAAAATCTTTGAAAATTACCTTGATTATATCTATGAACTCCACATGTTGTTAATGGAAGGAATCCTTCCTTACAATAATTTGGCACAACAATTGAAATTAATCCTTCAGTTTTAAAAGACGCATCTAGGTCGTCACCATCAGAGTGATCAACTACTGTTCCTGGGTGGGAGTGAATTTGTCCTATGTGAATTTGATTTTTCTCAGCTAGTGTTTTTACTAGATCAAAATTTGCTCTATTAGATGTGGAAATGTATCCCCAGTCAGATGTAGTTTTAGGTGCGATTACTAGCGAAATTGAAACGGTATCATGGGTTTTTTTTCCACACCAATACACCAAGCCTTCATTTGATGGCTTAAGATGTGCATAATCTTGAAGAACTTTTTGTGTAATCTCTATAGCATTTTTTGAAATTACATATTTTGTTGAGTCATTTGGTGTAGTTCTTTTTCTGGGTATAAACATGAAATCACTTCGTACCCATCCTTCCTTGGTAGTATTTAGGATTGATTATCCTTCCGTGGATTGCTTTGAGTATTGATTTTAGATCTGTAAGAGAATTTACTTCTTGCATTTGTTGCCACTTGTTAATGTCCCATTCTTTATGTAAATCACCGTAATCTTTGAAAGCTTTTCTAGAACATGGATTGCAAATGCAAGGTTTGCCATGGAAAAATCCATCTTCTTTTCCTTGAGGATACGCATATTGTGTTCCACGTACTCCGGTGTCTGGCTCAATGAACTCTATTAATGGAGGCCATTCTTTGTAATTATCTAGTTTAAAATCCATTAGATACACCTGATCATCAATTGGTGTTTGCATTTTTGCAGTAAAGACAAGTGTTTCTTTTTCAAGATCAGATATTATTACTGATTTTAACAAAGGATCTTTTCTTGCATCATCAAGTTCTTGTTGTGCAATTAAAAAAGAAGTGGAAGGAGGAACGGTCACACCGCCACCCCAAGATCTGTAAAGACTAGAACATCGCCATCTTTTATTCCATAACTTACCAAAGTTCGTTCAGGCTTTAGTGGATTATCAGGATCTGTACTTAATCTTAGATCATACTTACCATTTGGTGCAAAACCAAAATGTTTTACAACGGCATCAATTACTTCTTGCACCTTAGTAGTTTTTGGAAATGTTGTTTCCCAATTACCTTGCGGTGTTTGAATAGTTATTGTTAGTTCTTTATCTGAATTATTTTCCAATGATTATCACCTCCTTAGTGTTTGTATCACAAGAACTCATGGCATACTTCCTCCTCCAAAAAAGAAATATGACAGTCCGGTTAGTACTGCAGCGGATGTTACAATTTTAAATTTGAATGATCCATATTGTATAAGCAGTGTAAAAAAGAACATTCCAAATCCTGCTAACATAAAAAAATTAGCATATCCTGCAACCACCGCTGCAATCGCACCAAGTGATCCCACAATTCCGGAAATTTTTGCTTTATCCATAGTTGCTGTCATATCTATTCATTTTCCCCTAACCTGTTAATTACAAGTCTTCCAAGTTCATCGTGATGGCATTCACAAACATTCTTCCAATCAAACAATGCTTTTTCAACTGCAGCTCCTGCAAGTAGCCCAACAAGTGCACCAACAGCTCCTGCACGAGAACCTAATACTCCACCAGTTGCTGAAGCTACTAATGTTCTCACTGCATTGCCAACATATTGTCTCAAAACGGCCGTGAAAAATTCTAGTCCAATTTCTTTTAATGTTATTTCTATTTGTTCAAAAATGTAGTCATCTGTTAATTCAAAAGGGGGGTTAAAGAAAATTTGAACAATTTTCCCATATACTTTACATTTTGCAAAGCCTGGAAGATCTAGATTTGTTGAAATAAACTGTTCACAATTTAGTGTATCGTTGATAATAGTTTGAAATTCAATTTTCACTTGATATTTTTCCTCTGGTTTGGAACTCAAAGCCATATTTTTGGTTTAAATTAGTCATGGATTAACTTTGCGGTTACTAGTATTTTTGATCGCTAGTATTATATTTAGCAAAAAAAGTATTTAATTATATGCTTTCAGTTCCTACTAATAGATCTAACATGGTTCAAGAATCTCAATTTGTAAAAGATTCTTTGACCAGCATCAAAAATTTTGAAAAAGTTAATGAAATTAGCACATTCAGTCCAGAAGTGTTTAATCCTTATCGATTGGTTATACTTTTCGGCTTGAAAAGGGCTGGATTTCAAAATGTTCAACAATTAAAACGACTCACAAAAATACAGAGTGATGGAAATTTGGCAAGCCACTTGAAATCGCTGGAAAAACAAGGATTAATTGAATATTATAGATCATTCGCAGGAAGGAGGCCTTTGATATTTTATTATCTTACACCACTAGCTGAAGAATTAATTGTAGAATTAGTTGATCGTCTTAAAAATTTTTTAGCCGGATTTGATGAGTAGATCTATATGGTAACCAAAAATGAGGTTTTCAAACTTGTTGAACAATTAGACATAGTTCCAAATCTAACTAATTTTGATGATAGGATCAAATTCCAAAAACTCGTATATTTGATGCAAGAAGGTTTTGGAATAGATTTAGACTTTGAATTTACTTGGTATATTCACGGTCCATATAGTCCGGATCTTACTAAATTAGTTTTTAATAATGATCCAGGATATCAAACCAAAATTGTTGAAAATTCTCATACAATCAAATCAATAAAGAAGATGGGCGAATTTCTAAAAAATGAGGATTTATCAAGACATAATCTAGAATTATTAGGTTCCCTTCATTATGTTCTCTCAGCAGGAGGTGAACGAAACCACAAAGAATCTTTGAAGCTGTTCTCTGAATTAAAACCACAATTCTCTACTAATGCTATCAAAAAAGCATATGAGAAAATAAAACAGTTTCTTTAATCGTTATTGAAAAATTAATTTTTGGCAATGTATTTGAGGGTACTTCTAATGTCCTCAACCTCTGTTGCATCATCAACCAGTTTTTCCATCTCCTTCCAATTGATATCACTAAATCTTTGAATTGCTAGTCCTCGTAAATCTGGATAGTCTTGCTCCTGCCTATTAGCACGAAATTTAGCCAGAATTAGGGCTTCAAGCCCCATTGCATTTACCGTATTTCCTTTTTTATCAATTGGAAAATCTTGTGATGTTTTGATAATTGTTTCAATGGGAATTCTGTTTAGGGGCCGGTCTACATAAATATCAATTTTATAGTTCCTTGGGGTGTAAGTTTTTTCTTTTCCATTTTCTGTAATGAATTTGTAATCCTTATTCAACAATTCTTCTCGTGTGATCTGTTTGGCTATTACAAAATCTAAGTCTCTAGACTCTCGTGTATTTTTTGTATGTAAAAAAACAGCTACTGCACCTACAAAGGTTACAGGGCCTAATTCTTTGGTAATGTTAAATGCTTCACGAATTAATGGGTGCAATTTTATTCAATTTCTCTGGGGGCAAGTCCTCTTGTACCTTTGTTATTGTTTCAATTGAGAACCTACCTTTTACACTTATTTGATCATCATAAAGTAATTGAAGTGCTATTGCATCCAAGATACTTCTACCTCCGTTTGCAATACAATCAAGATAGATCCTTTCTATTTCATTTTCAAAAGATCCAATTTTTGGAATTAATACAACATGACCACGATTTCCTTCACTGAAATTATTTTCTTTTAGAAATGAAACTGCTTTTTCAACATCATTTACATAAACATAGAGATCATTTGGAAATTGAAATTTAGTAAGCTCCCATGCTTTATAGTCTAGGGTTACTACTGCCGATTCTGGCATACTGTTAATTACAAAATTAATATCAGCGTTATTATAAGAACGGCCAAATCTCCTTTTGCTTTTCAAAGCAATTAAAGACGGCATCAGTTTTTTTAGTATGTTTAGTGGTTGTGCAACTACCTCTTTTTTGATTGAAAAATTACCTTGATGATATGTTGCAAGACCTAGTGGGATTAGTGATTTGATTCTTCTATATGCTGTTTTTTTAGAACCAGCAAATTCTTCCCCAAGATATTTTAGACTATAGGCTGGCCTAGGAGGTAACTCTTGGGCAAACAAGAGACCTGAAGCTGCATTTTCTAGAAGATTGACTGAATTCTCCATACAGTACTATATGGTATTGATCTATTTATATAATTGGGACAGATCTGTCTAGATCTATATAAATGGGCAATGGGGATAGGGGGAGTGGATACATCAAACCTTATGGTTCGGATTCTATCAGACCCACACCGTTTATGGTAGTTTTTTAGACCTGTTTTTCAACAACTGAGCGAATTTCTTTTTCAAAAATGGCTCAGAGTCATTATCAATTTCCAAAAGTTTATCGTATAACCGTATAGCATCCTTTTCCTTTCCTAATATCTCTAACATGATAGCTTTTCCTTTAAGGGCACGAACATGTTTTGAATTAATCTTCAAGGCCGAATCAAA
>JADFLH010000017.1 GCA_022564515.1 Nitrososphaerota archaeon | reverse complement strand
ATGTAATATTGATTTTCAGAACCAGAAAGAATGTTATGTCATATGGTGAAAGCCCACAAACGAAAAAGAAAAATTAATTGTAATTCTTGCGGTTTTAAAAACTAGATATCCAAAACTTATGATTTTATTAAAATAAGATTTGCTTAAACACCTTTAATGAGAAATCTTTGTTTTGGGAAACATGATTTGTCTTTGCTTAAAATTGTGATCAAAGGTTGATCATGCGTTCTGTTTAATCAACCGAATGATCTATTAACTACCTTTTAATGACTTGTTTGAGGAAATGTCAGATAAAGTGCTTCGTTGGTGGGATGATTTGGCTGAGGAGTTAAAAATCGACATTGAGACAGTCGAATGATAATCATCGAATTTTCTGATTATATACTCTCAAGAAATGTTGCGATCAAAACCAACATCTTTTGATAGGGTTTTTCAAAATCTCAATTTTTTTCAAAAACTAAGATTCCATAGATAGGTGAAAACCTTTATCATCTTCAAAATCAATAGTGCCTCATGGAAATTAAGGCTGCAACTGACAGACTACTTAAACTAAGTCCTTCAGTTAGAGTAGTGACTGTTTGTGATATGAACGGCAAAATAGTGTATACCGCACATTCAAAAAGAGTTCGCAATATTTTATCTGCAAGCGAAAGTAGGGCATCTTTAAGAAATGCTGTAAATGCATGGAAGGGAAGAAAGGCCCTGGCACGAAAACTTGGCAGATGCAAATACGTTGTCGCAGAATACGAAAAGATAAAACGAATCACAATGCCTGCAGGTCGAAACCACTTACTTTATGTGACCACCACAACAGGCATGGACCATAATAAAGTGATTCGAAAAGCTCGTTCCTTTCAGTAGTTAATCAAAAAAATTAATTTTTATTTTTTTTTCATTTTTTTTAGAAAATATTATGATTAATTAAAAAAAGCAATACAATTGCGAATTTTTCTCAAATCATAAATATGGCCTTAAAAAAGATGTAAAACAAAGGAATTTAGGTAAACCAAAAGTTAACAATCACTCAATACTAGAATTCATATCAATTATATCTATAATGAATTCATGAAGGCAAAATTCAAATCCGCATGCATTTCTTGTGGACAGTTAATCAAACCTGGAAAAGAAATCTCAAAAAACAACGAGGGCTCTTGGGTTCACAAACATTGTGTAGAAGACCCTGATCTTCCCTGATGTTTTCTTCGAGTAAATTATGAGTGATGACCATTAGCTATCTTATGGTTCTTGTTTGGATTGGCATAGCAGTTAGAGTTTTAGGTTATCGAATTACCGTAAAACCGGTATTTCATAATTATAAGAACACTTAACAGCTAAAAATTCGTGATTAATTTAGTTTTTTTCATATATTAGTTCAGATTAAATTTAGTAAAATTTTTTAAATAACTCTAAAGTAGTTTTATTATGAAAGTTACATTTGCAGCGGGTTGTTTTTGGGGGGTGGAAGCAGAATTTCAAAAAGTAAAAGGAATTAAAAGTACAATGGTCGGTTATACTGGAGGAAATTTCAAAAATCCTACGTATCACGATGTTTGTTCAGGAAAAACTGGGCATGCAGAAGCAATTCAAATTGAATATGACCCCGATTTAGTATCTTATGAACAACTTTTAGAGATTTTTTGGAACATTCATGATCCTACAACATTGAATAGGCAGGGTCCAGATGTGGGAACTCAGTATAGGTCTGCAATATTTTTCCATAGTCAAGAACAGGAAAAATTTGCAATAAAATCCAAAGAAAATCTTCAGAATTCTGGCAGGTATCACAACAAAGTTGTTACTGAAATAATTCCAGTCCTGTCATTCTATAAAGCAGAAGAGTATCACCAAAAGTATATTGAAAAAAGCGGATTAGGAAGTTGCGGGATTGCAATGTCTAATCAAGAAATGCAATCATAGATTGTTCTTTTAATCATATTATTACAAAATTTATGATACAAATCAGTATTCTTTGTTACTGATGATTTGGTCCAATAACCCACACCATGTTTTTTATGAGGTTTTATCATAACAAAATTAATGAAATTTTCAAAGATTCAACCCTCCTACACTTCCAAAGATGGATGTAGATTAGTTTGGAAAGGAATCGATGAAGATGATCAGCATGTGGTTATACTAAACAAAGCAGAACTAGAACAACTTGTTGAAATTATGAAAGAAAATTCTTCAGGAAAAATTGATCTTGAAGACCAAGTTAGTACTATATTTATTAATTCTGATGTCACGCAATTTAATCTAAAAAACAATAGATATCTTGAAGCTAAAACGACTGAACTTCAAAAACAGGTACTTGAATATGCAAAGATTCCCCATCAGCCACAATATGTCTTTATTAGTACAAAAGAATTCTATCCTTCAATTACAATTAGAAAAGATGATGCGCCACAAGAAACTTCTGATAAAAAATCTAAACAACAATCTCTTCTTCAAGCAATTTTATCATCCGGTCCACAAAAAACAAAGAAAGAACCATCAGAGTCTGACTTGTTCAGAATTTTTTCAACAAGGCGCTCAACAAGAAGATTTGATAAAACCAAAGTAGAGGATTGGATGGTTGACAAGATTTTAGCTGCTGCAGATACTGCGCCGACAGCTGGAAACTTTCAAGGATTTAAAGTATTTTACATCAAGAACAAAAAAACCAAAGAAGCCCTTGTTGAAGCTGCAAATAACCAACCATATGTAAACGCACCAGTTGTTTTGGTGTTTTGTATGGATCCTTTAAGAGTAAAGATGGACTTTTCGCCAGAAATTTTAGATAAATTTTCTTTGCAGGATGCAACACTAGCAGCTGCATACTCTCAGTTAGCAGCGTCAGGCATTGGTTTGAGCTCGATCTGGATTGGAATGATTGATGAAGAAAAGGTTAAGTCAATTTTAGGTACAGATTTGAGACCATCATCAATTCTCTGTATTGGATATCCTGAAAAACGCAAGCCGCCAAAATCAAGACGAAAACTAAAGGAACTCATTCAGGTAGTAGAATAAAAAATCCTTCTAACAAGAATTTTTTCTATTAATCAACACTTCTATGCAAACTAATAGGAAACACAAGTTTATGTTTTGAAAAAGGCTGGTTTGAGCTTGAGAAAAAACAAAAACACAAAATGTTAATGGAAGCCAACTGCTGAGCGGTCCGCGCCTCAGCTAATAATGATAGGCTATTGGGTCAGCATCCGTATCAAATATTTCGTGTTTTAATTATAATAGTGTTTTTTGGTTTTACCTTAAGATAATTTCTATGGTTTTCCTATTCTAAAGACCTTAGTGCCACATTTGGAACAAGTTCCTTTTATTGCAGGTCTGCCATTTTTCAGCTTAACTTCCTTTGGATCTTTTATCTCTCTTTTTTCTCTGCATTTCATGCAATATGCTGTTGTCATTTCAATTCATCAATTTCTGTGGGGAAATAAAATTCTTCGTCCTTACTCATTTAATCATAATTATGCAATCTAAGATTATATTATTTTGATTTTTGATGTTTTTGGATTAAATTAAGTAAAATATCAGTAACAGTGGTTCCTTTTTTTTACATTTGATACGAACGGTTATTGGCTAAAAAATAGTGATGTTATGATTTGGCAGGGATCTTTTTGATCAGCAATTAAGTAATTTTAGCATGAAAAAGGATGAGAAATGATGACCGAAATCTGTCCTACTTGTGGTTGCTCTCTTGTAAGACTGCGTCTTCCCAAAGAAAGCACAGTCTCTTACCATCACAATGATAAGGAATACGGATTCTGCTGTCAGGGATGTCTTGATATTTTCAAAACTGACCCTCAGAAGTATCTGCAAGAAATCATCGACTTGGTTGTATGCCCAGTTTGCCTTAAAGAAAAACCAATAGAATGGACATCAATGCTTGAGCATGATGGAATAACTTATCACTTTTGCAGATGCCCACATTGTATGGAACAATTTAAGAAAAAACCTGAGTATTTCATAAAACGTCTAGAAGATATTACGCATGGAAACTAAAACGCAGACAATCAAGTCCGTTGTTGGCAAAGAAATTCCAATTTCTTCAAAATACGAATAGGTTTCTTCCACAATCCAAGTCTGGCATAATCAAAGTTTGACCCTCAAGATTCGATAAACAAAAAATGTGAATGCAAAAATACCACTTGATGGTTTAACTAAAAATCAGAGTCCTAAGCTGCAGAGCTTTCTTTAAGGGCTCTATCTCTTTTACAAAAAGAACAATACTCTTCTTTTGAGTCTCTCTTAATCGGAGTTAAACAATCATGGCAGTATTTCATAATTTTAGTAGTTAATCCGAGTATATTAAAATTCTTAGACTCGATGTTAAAAAAATAATGGCGAATTAGACCAATTACTCAGATTCCAATTTCGCTAAATCACTTTGAGATTTATATAAAAAACCGTGTAATGATGTAGTAATGGACTTGTATGACAGTAGTAGGGACGACCCTATATCAGGGGCTTATGGCTCAAAATTTAAAAAAACTAATGAGATATGTCCAATATGTCAAAAACCCAAAAAGGACCATACACAGGAAGAATTGAAGTACTGTTGGGTAAAAAATTTCTATATCGAAAGCAAAAAGCATTTTAAAGATTGATTTTGTTAATGTTGCTGACTAACTTTTTTTTCATTAACATTTGATACGAACTGTTAACCTTTCCAACATATCACACTCACGTCATAACGTTAGTTATAGGCAGAATTTGTGCTGGGGCGAGTGGCTTTCCCTTTTTATTGACAATCAGTAAAAATAGAATCCCCCTTTTTCACGCATAAAAAATCCGTATTGATTCACGATATAATGTAAGGTTGGTTTGTTAGAATTTTGTTAAATTGAATTATTGTCTGGTTCCTTATTTTTTGCTTGTATTGTGATTTTACTTCAGTCATTATTCAAATTTTCAAAGGAATTTTTATAACAATTTGGGTTTGATTTGAGTTGGGATTCCACCAGTGTTTTTGAAAATTTGTGTACTGTAATCATATGTTTTGGAATATCATCACATTGTGTTTTACAGGTCCTGCACATGTACTTCATATCTTATTCCTAGGGCGTTACTAAGACTATATAGAACTGTCTGTGTTATCCTCTCATGACATAATTGACATGATTCTGAGCACGAATAATTATCATTCAATCCGAATCTTTCAGGAATTAATTTTGGAAATTCATTTCATTAAAACTGTCGATTTGATCATAGATTTATCAAAGTAATTCAATGAAATCGGCATCGAATCAATCATAGTTCTATCTTCAATTATCTGGTAGGAATGGAATTTGGAGAAATTTTTCCCTTTAGGCAAATCACATAATCCTCAATCAGCATCTGGAGTTTTTTTGGTGGAATATCAAGCAACGAGTCAAAATCCTTTACTTTACAATATTCCCTAAAGTAGTTGAGGCTCTGCAAGTAGACTTTTTTGGTCAAGTCAGATTTCAGGATCTGCTCAAATAACCGCAAGCTTCGCTGTTTTTTCACATTTTATGTTAAGATAGGGAGATATTAAGAGCACTAGACGCGTGACATGTTTAACTTTTCTATTTTAACTTTTCAAGAATAGAAAAACTAATCAAATTTGTCATCACGATCCCTTTTCTATTGATTTGACGACGAGTTTTTTCGCAATATTGGTTAACACTTTGAAAACTTTTATCACTTGAAACTTCTAAAATGACAATATTATCCCTATATGGAAAAGTAAACTTTGGTGTGCTTTCAGGAAAAACATCCATATGGCCTAATCCTGCACATTTCACCTTTTCTCGGTTAGCTATAACATTTGCAACTTCAATAAAATCATCTAGTGTTTCTCCATAATCTAAATAATATACAGAAATAAAGTTCGTTGAATCGTCTGCATTTCTTTCAAAGAAACCATCATCCATATTAAAAACAAAAGATGTTTTTTCTTTATTGTATTTTTCAATTTCTTTTTTTATTTTTTCACAGTCATTGAATTTTGCCAATAAATAATGATTTGCACATGTAGGAAAGTAAAGCTTGCTTTCATTTGAAAAGGTTGCAGTTACGAAATATACATCACTGATATCTTGTGAATGAAACCATGTATCTTTCAATTCAATAGAATCATGATCATGTAAATATGGAACACAGATATATCCGTTAGTTGAGTTTTCCTGAGGACTCAATGGATTCTCTAAAGGCAAGAGTTATTATTTATTATTTTAAAATTATTTGTTCACAATCAAGACTGCCTAATTTGATTCAATTCCGATTTTCATTCGATAGTTATTTAATACTAGAATAGGGCGAAATAATTTGTCCCAAGCTAGCTCAGCCTGGTAGAGCTTCCGGCTGTAGTTGTTGGCTTTAGGCTGACCGAATAACAGCATATCAGGCATACAGAAACCGGGTTGTCGCAGGTTCAACTCCTGCGCTTGGGACTCAATTTATTTCAAATATGACTCATACTTAATACAATAGCAATGGCGGACATGCTAAAAGCAACCTCAATGGATCACGTCAATATGAGGGTTAAACACTTGGATGAAAGCGTAGTTTTTTACAAGAAACTTTTTGGTTTTGAAGTAAAAAAGGAACAACCTGAACAAAATTCGAAAATTATAGGAAATGATAACATCAAACTCTGTCTTTACGAGGACTCTGAGATGTCACCAGAAGGAGGAATAGCTCATTTTGGTTTTAATATAGAAAATTTTGATGAAATAATGGAAAAGTGCAAAACGCTTGGAATCGAAGTTCTTTATGACGGTCCAGTCCAATTTGAAAGGTCGCAATCAATATACATTAAAGATCCTAATGGATATGAAATTGAATTGAGTGAAGTTTCTGGCGGGGGATTATAATGTGTAAACTAATTTTGTAATGTCAACAATTACGGGCGGAAACTTGATTATGCTATTTTTGTTAAATTGTTCAATGATTTTTTTCTTATCCATAATGGCTTTTAAGTAATTTTACCGTTAATATTATGCCACATTCGATAATTATCCAAGTTGTCAAAAGAAATTATAGTTCTTGCCCTTGGTGGCAACGCTATAGCAAATGTGTCAAGAACATTTGATTCCCAATATAGTGCAATAAGAGATGCTACAAAGGAAATAGCAAGTCTTGCAAGAGATGGATACAAGATAGTGATCACCCACGGTAACGGTCCGCAGGTAGGAGACGCTATGTTGAGAAACGAGTGTGCAAAGGATCTTGTTCCACCATTACCGCTTTATGCATGTGTTGCAGAAACACAGGGGATGTTGGGAGCAATGATTCAGGCTTCATTGCTGGGACATCTAGGAAGAGACTTTAAAGTTGCAAGTCTGATCACAAATGTGACGGTTTTAGCAAAAGATCCTGCATTCAAAAACCCAACAAAGCCGATAGGTTCATTTTTTACAAAAGATGAGCTTCGTAAGATCAAAAAGTTACAACCTTCGGCATCTTTCAGAGAGATGGTACCAGGAAAATTCAGAAGAGTTGTACCATCACCAAACCCGATTTCCGTTATAGAACTCAATGCCGTAAAGGAGCTCATTGAAGATGGCTATATAGTGATTGCATGTGGTGGTGGAGGAATCCCTGTGATAAATAAAAATAAAATCGTCTTTACTGAAGCAGTTATCGACAAGGATCTTGCAAGCGAGGTACTTGCCACTAGCATAGGTGCTTCTGTGTTTGTCAGCTTGACAGATGTGGCAGGTGCCTACGAAAATTTCAGAAGCAAAAACAAAAAACTGATAAGAAAAATACGGGCAGATAAACTGAAAGAGCTTTGGGATGATGGAAAATTTGAGGAAGGTAGCATGAAACCAAAGGTCAAAGCAGCTATACGATTTGCTGAAAACACTGGCAAAAATGCGGTCATAGCTGCCGTCGGAAAAGCAAGAAAGGCAGCAAAGCTCAAATCAGGAACTATTGTTTACAAATGATTAATACCAAACCTGCTCTGTGAATTGCATGGTACGAAAAGGTGTCATACATTGACTCAATCTTTGCAAACCTAACAAAACAGCATTCTGATTTACAGTTTGTGTCAAATGTTAATCAAAAAACTTTGCAAATTTTAATTGAAGATTCACAATTCAGCTATGTGTAAAATGTTGTTTGCTATTTCAGCTTTTTTGGTATGATATTTTTCTCTAATCTTGTTGTAATGTCTCAGAGCATCTTGCAATCTTTGTTTCTCAAAGTGGCTTGCATCAGATTTTCTTAGGCTGTTTATTGTACCAAATTCCTCATGGGCCAGTTTCATGTGTTCTTCAATTTCTGTGAAATTCACCTTTCATCATTACAAAATTAGTATAAAACCATTAACAGTTCTTATCAGTAGTCAAAATTTTCTAAACCACCCAAAACAATTTTTATCTCAGAAATTGTGATTTTCAAGAGGAAGTTACATTTACAATCATAGTGGTATAAGCTTATTCAGCAGACAGCCTTCCTAGTGATACTCTGGTAACATTTCCAGTAAACTATTTGTCTCTATGTAATCATATTTAGATCATACTGATCATTTCTACGTTGTTATTATATGCAAAACATTGTTCTATGAAACGATGAGTGCGATGGCATGGAAATGTTACCGATGTGATTTAACATTCATCGAACAATTCACAGCTATCTTACACAAAAAAATCTCAAACCATCCTGTTAGTGAAATCAAAATAGTATTGGCGTGATCAAAAAAGACCATGAAGTTTAAAAAATGCCACAAACAAAGCCTATTGTCAGCATAGAAAATGTAGTTGTATCTGCCACAGTAGAACAAGCACTTGACCTTGATGATATAACAAAAAAATTTCCTGAGGTGGAATATCATCCAAAAAAGTTTCCTGGGGCAATTTTCAAACTAAAATCACCAAAAACTGCAATCCTGCTTTTCCGCACTGGAAACATGGTATGTACGGGTGCAAAATCAGAAGATATGGCAAAAAGGGCAGTAAGTAATGTTGTCGAAAAACTTCGAGCTAAAAATGTCAAAATAAAAAATGAGCCCAAAGTCACAGTAGAAAATATAGTCTCTGCAATAAATCTTGGTGGCAGGATTCACCTAGAGCAAGCAGCAAGGGTGCTACCAAAAAGCATGTATGAGCCTGAACAGTTTCCTGGTTTGGTTCATAGGATGATTGATCCAAAAACTGTAATTTTGATTTTTGCCTCAGGAAAATTGGTATGCACTGGAGGCAAATCCACTCACGAAGTTTTTCGGGCCATACATAATATTCACAATACTCTTGAGGAAAAAAACTTGATCTATTACGATTAGGTGCAGGCATTTTGCTGATTTTTATAAATATCTTATCTGTTCATGTTGATAGCTGTGGAATTTTTCTGCCCAAAACACAAGGATCTATCGCAAGTTATCTACTAAGGATGTAACATTTGTTACAAACTGTTAATGCGTTTCTTTGTCTTTTATAGGATTGGGAAAATTCCCAAACAGTAAAAGATGAATGTTGTTCGAATCGAACAGCATATTCCTTTTGTTTAAAATTCTGCTCTTTAAATTGTGGCAAACTTAAGGCAAGAGATCGATGAGTATGAATATTTAAAAGGAGAACTTGAATGCGAGGATTCTATAATTTTGGACAAACAACGATTTGGAAGGGTTCGAACAAGCATGATGAAGCATCTCAGATCCACATACGGTGAAAAGACGGCAAACAGAGCCTTGTCTAGAATAAATAAAAGATCTTCTACCGGATCATTACGAATCGAACATCAATTAAAATCATTATCTGTTGAAGAAAAACTTTAATTTTTTAAATTTCCTTTAAACTCATTCTTTATCAATTATAATCATCATTTCTCATATTTTTGGTCTATGTTGCGTAAAAAATGAACACACTACTTGATAATTATACAAATTGCTGATGCGAGTTTGTGGTAACAAAAAGACAACATGTAATGAATACATCATCAGCTAGAAATGCGGTAATTTTGACAATTACGATCTCCATGATCATTGCTGGTGTTTATGGTGCAGGTGAAAATCTTTTAGCAAGTGCTAAGAAACCACAAGCAGTAATAGAATGGAGTAATGGATTCCCGAGTGGAGAACACGGAACTATAAATATTCATGGGAAAAAACCATTCTTTAACTGTGACAATTCTGATGCAGCTGAACCGTTTGGTTCTTCAATATTTGTACCCATAGATGGTACATCTGAGATAAACTTTGTTTCAAATAAGAGAGCATCAGGCTTTAACATTCTTCGAGTACTTGATCCATGTGCAGATCCGTTTGGAAATACTGGCCCTCTTGACCCAGCACTTATCCAGTTAGAAGCTGTAGAAATGCAAGTCTATTGGAGAATACTTGGAAAACCAAACAACGGTGGTGGTGGTGATCCAAGCGCAGTAATGCTAACTCATCCTAAATTGATAGACGCGTGTAACTTTCTACCAGCGTTTGCAGATAATTCAGTTGTTGGAACCCTTGATCCAGATGCACAAGCTGGAGGAACCGGACTCGTTTTAAGTGCTTTTGCTGGTGATGAAAAACATGAGAATGATTCTGGTGGTGATCCTACTAAATTTGATGTGGGTGAAACTATTTACCGAGATGTAGATGGGAATGGTTTCGTTTCAGTAAATGATATCAGATTAGCCAATGCTTCCACTCAAGGAGCATTTGCTGATGGTTCAGTTGTTGCTGATGGTGATCCTGATGAAGATTTTAATTCTGATGCAGGACGAGTTATAGTTAATTTTAATGGCGATGAAAAACATGAGAATGATTCTTCTGGTGGTACAGCTGCATTTGATTTGGGTGAAACTGTTTACCTAGATGTAGATGGGAATGGTTTCGTTTCAGAAAATGATATCAGATTAGCTAATGCGATAACTCAAGGATTTCCTGAAGGAGAAGGAGGTGAAGTACTCGACTGTACAGACACTTCAATAATAGGATTGGGTCTCATAACAAACAAAGGAGCTGTCTTCAAAAAAACAGAATTTGGTCTTGAAAGATTTGAAGACCCAGAACCAGTTAAAGGAAAAGGAAAAAGCAAAGCAATAGAAATTACTGATCTATTTACATGGAGTGGAGTTATTTGTAATGCTGCTGTGGACACGGATGGTGATGGCGTGCTTGAGCCTGAAGACTTTGGTGAAACAGAAGCCTCAATAGCTGCAATCACTGGAGACTTTATGCTCCCCTTGACTGATGCAGAATTCCAAGAATTTCTTGCAACACAAGACGGATGTCAAGAATTCATAGAAACATGGATTTTCATTATAGCTGATATTGTACTCTATGGATTTGATTATGAAAATAAGGGTTCTGTACTTACCCAAATGAGGTTCTATCCAACTGCTACTTTAACAGAATAAATCCCATCTTTTTCTTTTTTATACATTAGATTCGAACTGTTAATCAGATAGCATTCTTTTCAAAATGCTTCATGAAATGGACACAGGAAATGATTTAAGCATTATTCTACTCTATTTTCTAAACTTTCAGAAGGCTTGATTTTGTTTTTCATATAAGGAATTAGTTTTCCTAAATTTTCTATTGCATTATGGATTTTATTTTTCTGATACACACTAAGTTTAGAGCCCATTCTTTGCTCATACTCAGAAATTTCTAAAAAAAGTTTTTGCCCCTTATCCATAAGTTCATGTGTTTCTTTAACAGGATCTGAATAATTATTCCAATTCCATGTAAGTTTTGTAATTTCTTCAGATAATTCAAAAATTTTTATAACTTTAAGCAGACCCTCTTCATCAAAATATTCTTTCATATCTAATTCGATATTTAGAAACAGTTTTTAAGTATTTGTGCACGTTCTGCAAGAACAGATCATGATATTTCTTAGGAGACCACTAGAACTGCCTGATCTCCTACTTTAGAAAATTAATCTTTTTTTCTTTAACGTAATTTCAAAATTTAAATGTCTACATAAGAGTTGCTTCAATTGTACCAATATCCCCAAGAGTACTGGTTTGTTCAGATGTAATGACAGAATTCTCGAAATTCCATGTAGATAAAATGGAAAAGAGACAAAACCATTCTTTTCTGATTAACACTTTATGCAAACTGTTAATCTACATGTTTAATGAAATGAATTTTCCAAATTTGGAAAATGTGTAACATGAAAATATGACACTTGATCATCATTAAATGTAACATGACATTATGACGTACTAATGGGCGCTTGGGGAAAATATGGGATGCATGTAATTTCAGGCACATTGATTTTTAGTGAGAGCTGGCTTTTCACAAAACGCTTACCTCTTATAAAATCTACTAACTGATCATACTGAACCAAGTGACCCACATGGATTTCTTTTTTCTTTAATTTACATTTGATACGAACTGAATTATAAGAATACTTTTCACAATAATAATAATGACATATTCAATAAATTTACATTTTTTATATCAAGTTCATTTATCCTATAATCGATTATATCGTCTGAAAATTTTTCTATTATTTTTAGTGATGGTTGATTTTGATCTGGCTCTATTTTCATTATAGAAAACATATTCCATTCTCCATCTAAATTTGCAACAAGAAGATTATTTGGCAATTTTGCTGTAAAATCAATTATAGAATTTTTAACAGATTCTAGTGATTTTGTTGGTTTTAGTTTTAGGAATGCAGCTTCATAATAATTTGGCCCTGAAACATCAGTAAGTACTGCCTTGTATCCTTGGATAACTCCGCTTTTTTCTAACCTTTCAATCCTTTTTCTAATCGTCCTATCTGAAACATCGTGTCCAGATTTTCTTAATTCAGTCGCAATCTCTTTTGATGGTGTTCTTGCATTTTTATTCAAAATTTCGATAATTTTTTGATCCACTTTATCAAGATTAGACCATGAATCTTTACTCATTATAATAGAGATATTTATCACGTTTTTGAATTTTTGCTTCAAATCTTCTCAAGCGCATGGTTTGTAAACTTGGTTAAATTCCCTGATATTCTTTTGATTGAAGGTATTGATTGTTGTGCATTTTGAACAGCATTTGGCTTAACAAATGTTATGTATTATTATTCAAAGGGCAAGTTGGCAAATACTATAAAACCAAAAAGAACAAGAAAACATAGAGCAGTAGCTCCAGTCATTGCGACACTTCTGTTGGTGGCAATTGCAGTTGTAGGAGGCACAATAATCTTTGTCTTTGCTCAAGGATTCTTTAGCCAATCACAAATTAGCGGTACGCCAACTATAGAACTGATCAAGATTCTAGGTTATGATGGACGTGATGTTTCGACATTGCAAACCCATGATGGCGGTCCAGTGCTCCTAGCAGCCTCAGGTGGAAATGCAGATAGCATAAATCAGAAGCATGAAAGAATTGCCATCTATCTCAAAAATGACAGTGTTCAAAAGATGCTGATCAGTGAATTAAGATTTGGTGGAACAGTCTATACCTATGCTAAAGCAGCAACACTCGATGCCCAAGGTGCGGCAAGTAGTATTCCAGGTGGAACATACGATGTTTGGTTATCCGAAGATGGTATAACTGACCTCATGCTGCTAGAAGGCGCAGCTGAGTTTCAACCTGGTCAAACAGCTACAATATTGCTGGCACTTGATACCGATTTCAAGTCTGGACGGGATACGCAATTCAAGTTGACTACAACCAACGGTGCTGTATTTGTGGGAACAGTAGTGATTGGACAACAGTCAGGATAAACCCACTTTCTTTTTTTTTACATTTTTTAAATCTGTGAACAGTTCGTATCAAATAAAAAAGAAAATAGGAAGATTTTGAATAACAATTACGAAAATTATTCCGTCTATTGCGATAAAGAATATTCTTTTTCCGCCATATCCAGAGCCGTTTTCAGTTCAGTAATAGTAAATGGTTTTTGAATAAATGCAGCTACCCCAGAGCTGATTGTTGATTTAACTCTTTTTGTTGTTTTTTCATCTGCGGTAATTAGAATTATTGGCAAATCAAGTTTTTCGCCTAATAGCTTTGTTGCAACAACATCGCCACTAATATCTGGCAAACCCATGTCAAGCAAAACTATTGGATTTTTAGAATCATTAATTAATTTTTTAATGCCAATGATTCCTTCTTTTCCAGAAAGATAGGAATGATAATCACTGTATCCAAGATTATCTAGATAATTTTTAAGTTTCAATAATATTGCTTTGCTGTCATCAATAACAACTACAGGTCTAGAAATTTCAATAGAAGGTACATGAAATTCTTTTGCTTTATTAAAGGCTTTTTTGGCATCGGTGTATTCACCAGCTCTCATGAAACATTTTGATGCGCAAAGGTAAGCACCTTTTGCTTTGTAGGTTTTGTCTTTTTTTCCATAGTCCAAAAATAATTTTCCAGCTTGTAAAAGTTCTTTACCATTGGGTTTTCCCTGCTTTGATTTGCATTCACCAGCTAGTATATAGAATAATGCGGCCTTTATTCTATCTCCTTTCTTTTGTGTTTCTGCCAAGTTGGTAAAGAAATTATATGCTGAAAGATTTTGATTATTTTTTAGATGTGTAAAAGCTAATTCGTAATCTTGTTTTTTTAGATCAGACATAAGCTTGAATGCTTAATTTGTTTTATATTATTTTATGATGTTTTTTATTTAGTCTAGAAATAAACATTTATGAAATTTTTATGGATTAATGACTGCCCGGCCGATGATTTTTCTCTCTTTAAGATCTTTTAAGGCATTGTTTGCCTCAGAGAGTGAATATCGTTTGGAAATAATTGGTTTTATTGCTCCTTTTTTTGTTAGCTCAAGCAATTTGACTAAATCATTATAGCTGCCAGTATACGCGCCTTGAATTGTAATTGCTTTCAGTGGGATAGTAACAAGTTGCAAATTAATTGAACCGCCAAAGAGACCAACTAGAACAAGATTTCCTCTTTTTCGTAAAACCGCAATTCCCATTTTGGCAGTTTGAGGAGCATTTACAAAGTCAATAACACTATCAGCACCTTTGTTATTACAAATAGACATTATTTTTTGTGCTGCATTTCCAGAACCAGTTGTAACAGAACCAATGACACTTGAATTTATAACAAAATCTGCTCCCATCTTTTTGGCAGCTTCTAATCTCTCATCATCTAAATCTACGCAGATGATCTTAGCTTGGGTAATAGCTTTAGCAATCTGGACAGCCATTAAACCCAAACCGCCTGCACCAATAATCACTAAATATTCTGGAGAATTTTTAGTTGCTTTTTTGATAGCGTTGTAGGATGTCAAACCAGAACAAGCTAATGAGGTTGCAGCTTCAAGATCAATTCCTGAAACTTTAGCTAAAAATTTGAAATTTGGTACAAGAACATATTCTGCATAACCACCATCTTGAAAAATACCAAGAGACTTTGGTGTATCACATAGATTATCTTGTCCAGTTTTACAGGCAGGACATTTGTCACCACAGCCAATCCAGGGATAAATTAAAACTTTATCTCCAACAGTAAAGCCTTCAACTCTACTTCCTATCTCACTTACTGTTCCGACAATTTCATGGCCAGGAGTAACTGGATATTTTACGCCTCTGTCTGTCACCTTCATGAAAGTGCCATCACCTAGGTCGTAACCGCCTTCCCATAGATGCAAATCACTATGGCACACACCAACTGCTTTAACCTTAACAACGACTTGGTTTACTTGGGGTTTGGGAACTTGTAATTCGGAAATTTGTAGTGGCTCATTAGGAGCAATAATCCTTGCTGCTTTCACTGCGGTATTGATTTTTGACTAATAATATAAGAGTTGACAGAGAATGAGAAAAAATTAGAGCCTCTAGATATTATTGAATGGAATTCGATGTTCTTTGTGAATGATGACGAATTCAAATCAGGTTTATCACAAGAACCAGTAAGCATTCTATTTAACCCATCCTCCATTAACAAAAAAGACGTTTGGGAAATAGATATAATTAAAATTTTAGATCTTTTAATCAAAATCCTTGAAAAAACAAGTGAGAAGGACTTGAGAGTTGCAGGAATGGCAGCATTATCCTCATCATTAATTTATAGAATGAAGGTTGAAAGTATTTTTGCACTGCAAAAGGCTGCCATGGAAAAGATACCACTGCGACAAAGAACTGATTTGGATATTGATTTAATCTCTATTCCATATAGACATGAATCGACCTATCCCGTTTCCTTAGATGAGCTTTTAACTTTACTCGAAAATCTAATTGGTTCTATTGCTAATCCTCGAACACGACGAGGTCAAATGAGTTTTGAACCTATAGAAGTGCCTAATTTTAAAGACTATTTTATTTCTTTTGAAAATTTAATTGGCAAATATGAGGACCTTATTGTAAAAAAAATTAGTTCCAATGGGTCTGGGTTGTTACAAAAAATTATATCAGATTTGGATCCCATTGACGCCATAAGATGTTTTTTTACAATATTGTTTTTAGCTAGGGATGGAAAGGTAGATCTTGAACAAGTTGGCGACGATATCAAAATCACTCTATTGAAGCAAAATTAACGAGTGGATCAAACATGGAGAAAGGCTTCTTTTAAGTATATTTTGAAGGATTTTTGATTATGGTAAAGGCTGAAAGTGAATCACAGGCCACAGCAAATATTGAGGCGACGCTTTATTCTGCGGGCAGACCACTCAACATTGAAGAGTTAATCCGAGCCTCAGGCACAGAATCTAGGACAAAAACTCTTGCTTTGCTTACAAATCTCATGAAAAAGACAAAATCATCATTCAAAGCACTCGAAATTGTTACACTTCCTGATGGAACATATGTTTTTCAGCTAAAGCCAGAATATAGTTCTGTTATTAGGCGTTATGCTTCAAAACCCATTTTACCAAAAGCTACTCTAAAGACTTTATCTTACATTGCATATATGCAACCAATTTCATCAAAAGAAATACTCGAAATACGAGGCAGTGGTGTTTATGCTCATCTTAAGGAACTCCGACAGTTAGATTTCATTTCCCACCAAAATGTTGGGAGGTTGAAAATTTATTCTACAACTGAAAAATTTCAAAAATATTTTGGCATTCAGGGTGATTCGGATAACTTAAAACAAAAATTGTTCAAGAAAGTAAGAAAAACATCTGCAATGGCAGCGATTAATACTCCTACCAACACATCAGCTCAAACTTAATTTTTGACAATACTTTCATCACAATCTTAAAAGAAACCAAACTAAAGCAAATCCTATGCGGTTTGTATAAATTAGAGTAGATAAAAGGTCTACCGTGAAAAAGTGCGTAGAAAACTTGGCGACAAGTAAGTTAACTGGTGGACGCAGAATTCCATTGCGTGTTAGAAGAAAATATGAAATAGATAGATATCCAAATGAAGCATTAACTGGTCCACAAGTTACTGTAACAAGAAAAGTTCGTGGTAAAAATCAAAAGACGGCGTTGAAAAAAATTGATTTTATAAACTTGTCAGCCCCCAATTCAAAAGTAAAGAAGACGAAGATTTTAAAAGTTTTAGAGAATCCCACTAACAATGACTATCAACGCCGTGGTGTTATTACAAAGGGTGCGATACTTGAAACAAAAGAAGGAAAATGTAAAGTAGTTTCACGACCTGGACAAGATGGCGTAGTTAACGCAATTCTGATCAAGTGATCATATGAAAGATTACGAGCATGTCGTAATCTGGTTGGATTATTTTAATAAAACATTACCAAGAAACAAAGGCAGACGTTTAGTGAAAGAAAAATGTATTTTTGATCCGTCACTCAAAGAATTGATTGATGCAACAAAAGCTGCAGGATTTGAAATTGCAGAGTCTTCAGACAAAGTTAGATTTCCAAGAAGGCCTTATGTAAGGTCTGGGTATGTTGTGTTACCTAAAGGTTCTTCCAAGACAGGGATTCTTGACAAAATTTCAGAAAAGTTAGTACCAAAACGTGCAAAGCAATCAAAATGAGAACGAAATAGCTGTTAGCTAAAGTAAAGTTGATAGAAGTCTATGATAACAATAAAACGTTTTTTCAATTAATTGCAGGAGATAGGCGAAATAATGCACTTGGCCAAGAGTGGCAGAGTTATTGTACAACTCACAAAATTAGTTGAAGAAGGTCAAATACTCTGCGATAGCAAAAGTGGTAAAATTGCAAAAGTTATGGAATTGATTGGTCCTGTTTCAAAACCATATGCATCTGCAATGCCACTTACGAGTAACATAAAAAAATTTACTGGCAAGAAAATTTTTGCCCTCGAAACCACTGCAAAAAAACAAAAAATTAGGAGAAAAAGAAAATGAATACTCTAGAAACACAGTGCTGTCCTGAATGTCAGTCTACACTTGTAGATGATGTACAGAATGGTGAAATAATTTGTTCTGGCTGTGGCGTCATCGTCGCAGAACAAATGGCAGATTGTGGTCCAGAATCAAGAAGCTCAAGTCTAGAAGAAAAAATGAAACTTGCTAGAGCAACCGGCCAAATAACTTATTCGCAACATGATTTGGGAATAACGACAGAAATTTCAATAAGTTCAAAGGACTTTAGTGGAAAAACAATAAAATCTGAAATTGCAAGCCAGATGCACAATCTTAGAAAATGGCAACAAAGGGTAAGAGTTTCTACTCCAAGAGAAAGGCGACTAGCAAATGTTCTCACAAAAATTGGAGAATCGTGTCAGAATCTTTCCCTTTCGAAGAACGTTCTAGAAACAGCATCGATGATTTACAGAACCTTAGATGACAAAATTGATGTAAAGGGAAAATCTGTTGTTAGTATTTCTGCAGCAACAATTTACATGGCATGTAAACAATGCGATGTTATACGTTCTCTTGATGAGATATGCCAAAAAATGTGTACAGCAAATGAAGTAAAAGCAAAAGCAAAACTAGCCGCCAGATACTATAGAACCATGGTAATGGAGATGGGAACATACCACACGCCAATTGTAACAATGGACAAGTACATCTCAAAGATTGCCAATCTAACAAAAACCGATGTAAGAGTTGAAAGACTTGCTTTAGAACTTTCAGAAAAAACTAAGAACAATAGAATTTCTGATGGAAAAGCTCCAAATGGCATTGCCGCAGCATATCTGTACATCGCATCAATTATTCTAGGCCAGAATGTGCTTCAGCGAGACGTCTCAAGCGTTTCAGGTGTGACTGAAGTCACTATACGCAATCGATGCAAGGAGATTCTAGCCTGTTATCGATTAAAGGTAACTCTAAGACCATCACTTGCCAAGAACTAACCCCTCCCTTTCTTTTCTATTTTCATCATTATCAAATGAGATTCTAAATTCTTAGAATATCTGTTAGGACTAGCTAAAATTCGTCTGTGTTATATATAGAAAAATTCCATTTGATTTATGACAGTACTTGAAATCAAAGATCTGCATGTTACAATAGGAGGAAAAGAGATACTCAAAGGAGTCAATTTAAAGACAGGTCCAGATGAAGTACACGCAATTATGGGCCCAAATGGGTCAGGAAAAAGTACATTAGCTTACACGCTACTTGGGCACCCAAAATATCAAGTAACAAAAGGGGACATTTTGTTTGATGGAAAAAGTATTTTGGACTTGAAAGCAGATGAAAGAGCAAAAAATGGATTATTTTTGGGGTTTCAATATCCTACAGAAGTTTCAGGCGTCGGTTATTCACATTTTCTTAGAACTTCTTACAATGCATTAAGTAAGGCTCTTCAAGGTGATAATCGAGAAGTTTTCATTACTGTAAGAGAGTTTCAAAAATATCTAAAACATAATCTAAAACAAGTGGGTTTGCCTGATGAATTTCTTACAAGATATCTTAATGAAGGGTTTTCAGGAGGAGAAAAGAAACGTTCAGAAGTTTTACAGATGGCAGTTCTAAAACCAAAAATTTCAATTCTTGATGAACCTGATTCTGGACTTGACATTGATGCTGTACAGTCAGTTGCAAAAGCAATTAGTGAAGTTTCAACTAAAGACTCAACAGTAATTTTGATCACACACTATGCAAGAATTTTGAGATTCCTCAAGAAATTGGATTATGTACATGTTTTTTCTAAAGGAAAAGTGGTAATGACCGGGGATGCATCTCTTGCAGATGAATTAGAGAAGAAAGGTTACGATTGGGTAACAAAAAATCAGTCTTAGAATAAAATTTTTTAATATAAAGAATTGTGAAGCTTACCCTTTTAAATATGAGAAAGCAATATTTCGTTAATCAATGCTATACAAAGTAAATATAGTTTTTTACCAAGATAATATTACGATAAATGGGGATAAAATTTCAATAGGAGTTAATTCAAAACCTGTTAAAGGACAGGCTAACATGGAAATTATGAAAAAATTAGCTAAATACTTTGGCGTGTCATCATCAAAAGTGATTATAAGGTCAGGTAAAAAATCTAGACAGAAGATTGTAGAAGTTTTAAACTAAAAATTGATAATTTGTATTTTTGTTTAAATAGGGTCTAGAAAAAGTTGAAAACATGGAAACAAAAGATGATGAGAATTATTTTTTCAACTTTTCATTTTTCAAAGTTGATCCTAAATGGAGATGGATGGCAGATCTTGCTAAAGAGGAATCGGCAAAAGAAGTAAATAATGTATTAAGAAATACCGGCATAAAATTAAGAACCTACACAACTTTGGGATTACGAGATGATGCTGATTTCTTGTTTTGGTTTGCTTCAAAATCAGTTGAAGAAATTCAAAATGCAATTTCAAAACTTTACTTGACTGTTTTTGGAAAATACATCACACCATCTTTAGTGTATCTATCATATACTAGACCATCAATCTATGCTAAAAATGGTAAAACAATTTCTTTTGTGGCGGGAAATGAACCAAAAAAGTATGTTGTAGTATATCCCTTTACTAAAACAAGAGAATGGTATTTGTTGCCAAAAGCAGAAAGACAAAAAATGATGGATGAGCATATTGATTTGGGTCAAAAATATCCCCAAATTATCCTAAACACTACATACTCCTTTGGAATTCATGATGAAGATTTTATGTTGGCATTTGAGACTGATGATCTTCCAGACTTTCAAAATCTAATAATGGATTTAAGAGAAACCAAAGTTTCAGTATATGTAAAAGTAGACACTCCAATGATTGTCTGTGTGAAAAAGGATATTATTCCTCTTATTTCCAGTCTCGGATAGTGGAATCTCTAAAAGAATGGGCAACAGTTGTCAAAGCATTAGAGAACGGAGACCAATCTGTACTTTTACGAAAGGGCGGCATCTTAGAAACCGCTTCAGGCTTTAAAGTAGAATCAAAAAAATTTTTCTTGTTTCCAACATTTGAGCATCAAGAACTTGCATATATCAAACCACAGTTTCAGCATTATCTAAACGAGGTAAAGAATAATCATCCAAAAAAAGGTCACAACAAAATTTCATCCTATGCAGAAGTCATCGTTGATTTAGAAATTTCATCAGAAGATAAAATTAAGGCACTATCTCCTTTTCATATCTGGAGTGATTCGTACATAAATGAAAGACAAAATTGGATGCCAGAAAAACCAATGAGTGTGATTTTTCTAAAAGTATACAAAATTCCTGAAATAGAAATTCCTTTAAAGTCGGAATATCATGGTTGCAAATCTTGGATAGACATAAATGCAGACACGGAAGATGGGGAATCAGTTTTGAGTGATTCTGAAATCAACTCAAGATTAAAAAAGTTTAGGGATGTTATGAATTGAAATACAAAAGACTTGGAAAAAGTGGAATCAAGGTTTCTGAAATAGGATTTGGAGCATGGTCAATCGCTCTTGCATGGTGGGGTAAAAAAATCGAAGAAGATGAAGCAAAAAGAATGTTGAAAAAAGCATACGATGTTGGGATTAATTTCTTTGAAACAGCAGACATGTATGGAAAAGGTAAAAGTGAAAAACTGATTGGAGAGGTTTTCAAGGGAATGCGCGATGAGATTGTTTTATCAACAAAATATGGTTACGATTTTGCAGGTGCTCAACAGATAGGACATAGTGAATTGCCACAAAAATTTGATCCTGACTTTACAAACCAAGCATTAAACAATAGCTTAGAACGACTTCAGACTGATCATGTTGATGTTTATGGATTGCATAATCCAAAATTACGCCACATTCGAGATGATACTATATTTCAAACATTTGACAGGTTAATGGAAGAAGGAAAAATCAAAGCGTGCCAAGCTGCTCTAGGGCCAGCAATAGGATGGACCCAAGAAGGTTTGGAAGTTATGGAGAGAGAAAACATAAGCGCAGTACAAACGGTATACAATATTTTAGAACAAACACCAGGAAACGAGTTATTGGAAAATGCTTCCAAAAAAGATGTGGGAATTCTTGTTCGAGTGCCTGATGCATCAGGAATACTTACTGGAAAAGTTAATGAAAAAACAAAGATAGATGAAAAAGACCATCGTTCAGTACGAAAAGGAGAATGGATACACGCAGCTATTAAGAAGGTGGAACAGTTAAGACCAATAGCTGAACGTAATGGGTTGAGTATTACTGAACTAGCAATAAAATTCATCTTATCAAAACAAGGAATTACATCAGTTTTTCCAACAGTAATTAGTGAGCAAGAGGTTGAACAGTTTGCCATGATGTCTGATGGAAACTACTTGAATGCATCAGACATGAAGGAAATTGATGATTTGTATAATACTTGGCCACCATATGAGCTTAAAGCCACACCACAAACTGCCTAGAATTAAGCAGGAATTTTATCTTTTAAAGTAAACTCGTTTTCAACAAAGTATTCTACACGTATTTTTTTGAATTCTTTAGCGCTAAATAGAATTTTGTATTCGTCTACATTAATTTGACTTTGAATTGTTTTTGCCATCTCAGCTGCTTCAGTTTCTGATTTGCAGTGAATCATGGAAAAAACATTGTAAGGCCAATCTGGATAAACAGGTCTCTGATAACAGTGACTAACCTGTGGAAATGCGCCAAGTTTTTCTCCAACTTCAGAAATTCTTTCATCAGGAACCTTCCATACAATCATTCCATTTGCTACAAAACCTGCATCCCGATGTCTTAGAATTGCAGCAAATCTTCTCATCACACCTATTTCCTCATAATTTTTTAGCTTCTCAAAAATTTGTTCTTCAGTCATTCCAAGTTTTTGGGCAGCCTTCAAAAATGGGTTATCAATAATTTCCAAATCTTTTTGAAGTTCACGGATGAATTCTTTATCTTCTTCTGTTGCAACAAATTTTTCGTTACGAATAACTTTCTTTTCTTCAGTTGGCGCTATTTCATGTTTTTTATCTTCTACCATATCGAGTTTTACTCCAATTTTAAAGAGTTTAATGGTAGGCAACATTCTAATTTTAAGAATTCCAGGAATTTTTTTAAATTTATCAACTTCGGTTTTTAGATCAGAACCTGGTGGAACTGCTATAGTAAACCAAAGATTAAACTGATGATTTCGTTCATAATTATGACTAACACCAGGATGTCGATTTATTTGAAGAGCCACACTCTCAAGTTTACCAGATTCTATTTGCGCTGCTATCAATGAGCTCTTGTATCCAAGTTTTCTGGTATCAAAAATTGCACTAAGCTGTCTTAGTATTCCATTTTGTTTTAATCGAGTTAGTCTTTTTTTGACCTCATCAACTGAAATATTAAATTTTTTTGAAATTTCGTGATATGGTTGTGGTACAAGGGGAAATACCCATTGTATTTCGTTAAGAATTTCTTTATCGAGATTATCCATTACAGCCAATATCAAAGAATTTACGTATTCAATTAAAAATGTAGCGTGATTCATTGAATCTACTATCAAAAATTTCAAACATTTGATACGAACTGTTATCGAGCATTAACAATTGTTATGAAATCCTGAAATCTGGTAATTTCTTAATATGAGATCAGCATTAAATCAAAGTTCTTTGACTTTGGCTTTGTAATAGAGTCTCTACCACAAAAAGAAAAAGCCCCATTTTACGAGTTTATCTCACGTTACATTAATCCAGGCAAATCTCCTGAACCCTTTGATGTTTATATTGACACAATAAACGGAGACGGAACCACTCTTCATAGATTACGATATACTAATTGTGATGCCGTAGATTTTTGGTGGTATTTACAACAGGCTACTTGGTTCTACCAATTTTCACAAAAAGAACAGGATGAAATTCGTGAGAGGTATATTTTTTATTGTGAGGGCTTTAGGATAGATTTTCCTGAGTAATCTGCAAGTTTTTCTGTCAAAAAAATATTCTAATCTCATAAAACGAGTTAATATTTTAAATAGAATTTCAAAGGAGGCGGATCATTGATTGTGGATCTCAACCTGAGGGAAAATTTAGTAATTGTCGTAGGGGGAGGTACAGAGGGTCTAAGAAAAGTGAATTCTTTACTTACACAGAATTGTAAAATCTTAGTTATTAGCGATAAGATCAATACTCAGTTATCAAAATACGTAAAAGAAAAAAAGATTGGCTTCAAAAAAATCAAACTAAAAAATACCAGTTTTCTTTCAAAATACAAACCATTTTTGGTTATGGCAGCAACTGATGATAAACAACTTAACCGAAAAATTGTAGAAAAAGCAAAAAAAATGAGATGCTATGTTTATGCAATAGATGATCCTAAAGTAAGTGATTTTTCTCATCCATCGGTAATAAACATAGAAGATACGGTTCAAATTGCAATATCTACCGGTGGAAAAAGTCCTGCCATGGCTCGCAAGCTAAGAATACAGGCTGAAAAAATATTCAAAAAAATTGTAAACAAAGAAGAGATTTATCAGATTAAACTTCAGCAGATCGTAAGAAACGCAGCGAAGGAAAAAATTTCAACTCAAAAAGAACGAAAAAAATTTCTCTATTCTGTTTTAAATGATATGAAGATTAAACAATTAATAAAAGATGAAAAACTTGAAAAAGCACAGAATAGGGCAATGTTGATGTTGAGGAGACAAAAGTGAATCAAGATATTATTAATGCAAGAGTAACTTTTCGCAATTGCCCCATCCATGTTCTTGAGAAATTTAGTTTCTGGGATATGGATAATGCTTATTCCCAGTTTAAAGAACACTCTGGATTGGATGAATGTGTAATTGTTCAAACCTGTAACCGTATTGAATTATTTGGTGCAGGAAAAAATTTCAATATCGAGAAAATAAAAAAAACATGGGCCTCTCTTGTGGGTTTAGAAGAAAATGCTTTCAAGGAAAATCTTAAACTAAGCAAAAATAACCAAGCATACTATCATTTGTTGAAATTAACATCAGGACTGGACTCTATGGTAATTGGTGAAGAGCAAATTCTAGGACAGATCAAGGCGTCTATTACAAAAGCAAGGGCTGCAAAAGCCTCAGGGCAACATCTTAACACTTTATTTGACAAGGCAGTTCACATTGGGACCAGAATAAGAAATTCTACAGGAATTAGTAAAGGTAGTATTTCAATAGGTTCTATGGCGGTAAAACTTGTAGAAGAAAATATTGATGAATTAAAATCAAAACAGATTTTGGTAATAGGTACGGGAGACATTTCAACTCTTGTCACCAAATCTCTTATAAGAAGAGGCTATCCATTTTTTGTTACCAGCAGAACACTTGAAAGGTCAAAAGCATTTTGTGAACGAATGGGAGGGGTTCCAGTAAAATTTGAAGAGGTGTTATCTGGTTTCCATAACTATGATGTGTTGTTTGTTGCTACCACGGCTCCTTATTTTCTTGTGACCCATGAAAGAATATTGAATGCAACGAAAGAAAATCAAAAAGGAATGATGATTTTGGATTTGTCAAATCCTAGAACAGTGGATGAGAAGGTTTCCACTGTGAGTGGAATAAAACTCATGAATCTTGATCAGATAGCCGAGCTGGCAGATAAGAACATGAAAAGTAGAATGGCAAAAGTGAAAACCGTTGAAAATATAATTAACGACGAACTACCAGTTTTAGAAGCCTCGATGAATAGATTAGATGCTGAACCAATTGTAAAAGATGTTTTCAAAAACATTAACTCTTTTAGGGAAAAAGAATTGAAAAAAGCATTACGAATGTTAGGGGAAGATGATGTAGAAAAAATCAAGATAATTGATGAGTTGACAAAGGCGATTGTAGAGAGCATCTTATCTCAACCAATGAACAATCTTAGAAAAGCTTCAGAACAAGGAAATCCAGAGATTCTAGAGGCCGCAAGTAAACTGTTCGATTACAAGAAAAAAGAATACCCAGATTAGGAATATATTTACTGGAATAGAATTTTTGCTATGTCTTTTCCCACAAGACGTCTTCGCAGATTACGAATCAGTGAAAAAATGAGAGAGTTAGTACAAGAAACAAGACTTTCTTCTAGGGATTTTATTTGTCCAATTTTCATTCAAGAGGGTTTGAAAACTCGTCAAAAAATAGAATCAATGCCAGGTATTGAAAGACTTCCTGTAGATGAAGTTGTAGATGAAGTAGGAACAATATCAGATTTGAATATTCCAGCAGTGATGATTTTTGGTTTACCCTCAAAAAAGGATGATGTGGGCTCTTCATCCTTTGATGAAAATGGAATTGTGCAGAAGACAATTTCTGAAATTCGAAAAAACTATGGTGAAAAAATGGTCATCATGGCAGATGTCTGTCTTTGTCAATATACATTAGCTGGGCACTGTGGATTGGTCAAGGACAAAAAAATTGACAATGATTCTAGTATAGAGACTCTTACAAAAATAGCCTTAAGTCAAGCAAAAGCAGGTGTGGATGTAGTATCTCCTTCAGCAATGATGGATGGTCAAGTGTTTGCGATTAGATTAGGATTAGATGACGCAGGATATTCTGATGTTTTGATCATGTCTCATTCAGCAAAACACTATTCTTCATTTTACTCTCCTTTCCGTGATGCAGCTGAATGTGCACCAAAGTTTGGTGATAGAAAAAGCTACCAAGTGCCCTATACAAATCCAAGAGAAGCGATAAGAGAGATCGAGGCAGATATCAAAGAAGGTACTGATATTGTTATGATCAAGCCTGCACTTGCTTACCTTGATGTGATTGCTGAAACAAAAAGACGATTTAATGTCCCTCTGTCTGCATATAGTGTTTCAGGAGAATATGCCTTAGTAAAAGCAGCAGCAAATCAGGGTTGGATTCAAGAGAATGATGTAGCTTTAGAGATATTATATGCCATTAAAAGGGCCGGTGCAGACATGATGGTAACTTATTTTGCAAAATCAGCAGCCAAAATGCTTGAGAATTTATGAACGAAAATCAAAGGTTTGAAATAGAACGTGCTTTTGATTTGCTTCCCCACGTGGTTGGTGCCACATGGACAACAACATGGTTTAGGTTTAATGGAAAAAAAAATCCCACAAGAGAGGAATATAGGAATAAAGTTATTGAATACATATCACTACTTGACCCTCTTTTTGAATCACTTTCAGGCAATGAAGCATTGGAAGAAATTTACAAGTACATTCAAAGTAGAAAAAAAACTGAGATTGAGCAAATCACTAATGGTCTCAATAAGGAGATTGAAAAGCGATACGACAGATATGTAGACTATGGTTAAAGCTCCTTTTTCAGTTCGGTAAGATAGATTTGTAGAATTTTTGTTCTTCTTTTTGCCTCGGTTTTTGCTGCTTTTGTGTTCATTAACTTTTCAAGTTTCAATAGTTTTCTGTAAAAATGATCTAATGTCCACCTTTGATCATTTGGTTTCCGTCTAGCACAAAATGGGTCTAATTCATTATAAAATGCTCGTCCATCAGATCCTGCAACTGCAAATACTCTTGCAATTCCTATAGATCCTATAGCATCAAGTCTATCTGCATCTTGAAGGATTTTTCCTTCTAAAGTTTTTGGAGTTTTATTTTGCGAAAAGCTGTGTTCTCTAATTGCATCGCTTACAATTTTAATTTCAGTTTTGGAAAAATTGTATTTTTTTAGAATCTTTGTTGCTTTGATTGAACTTTTAATTGATGATTTTTTTGAACGCTTATCGGATTTAGAAAATGATACCACATCATGCAATAAGGCAGCACATAACACAAGTTTAGTATTGGCATTTTCTTTTTTTGCTAATTTTTCTGCATTTTTGTAAACACGCATTATGTGTTCAAAATCATGTGCAGGATCATTTGGAACACTATTTTTTACCTCATTTTTTAATTTCCTTAATTTTTCCAACTTATAACCGCCAAAGTTTTGGTCTAACTAATTTTAATTTTCTTTGTGTTAGTAATAAACTCCAATTTATAGATGTGAATAAAATTACAGATGCTACTCCAATCCCATCAGCAACCAAGATTCCAACATATTTTTCTTCAAATAATTCTAAGAATGGGGTAAGAACAACTCCGCTTATTGTAATCATGATATAATATGATACAATTCGTCCCAACCAGAATCCCACGTAAAGACCAATACTTTTGGCACGCATCATGCCATATGCAACAAATAACATATTGCTTGGCAACGGAGTGGCTGCAAAAATGAAGGAAGCCAAAGCATACCCATACTTTTTATGATTTAGGAAATTTCCTATTGCGTCGAGATTTGTTTTTTGTTCCTTTCCTACAAGGTTTCGAAAGAAACTGCTAATTTGTTTTAGAATAAATCTGCCGATGGTTGCTCCTGTGGCCCCTACTACAGCAAGAAAAAATGGATTTAAATCAGATTCCAATGCGTAAAATGATGCCAAAATTATCCAAGTGGGTGGCATAAAGAGAGGAGCTGCATTGACACCAATTAGCAGAACAAAAATTCCAATATAGGAAAACTCGCTCAACGTCTCTAAAATGCTAGTCATTTTCCAAATTTAGAATAGATGATAATCATGTAAATCCTTGTCATTTATCTAGCCATAAAAAATTTGAGAAAAAATAAAAAATGAAAAAAACTTCAGATTTTCAGAAGTAATGTTCATGTAATGAAAAAACTGTACAAAACATTTAGTATCTTTATATCTAAAATTTACTTTTATTCAATGTATTAAAAATGGTTTGAAAGTGTTTTAGATGTAATCTGACCTTCAAATCTGAGATTTGGGAAGTTGTATGTGCAAATAAGCTACTACTAGTTATCTAAAATGAAAAAATAATTAATTATTTTCCAATTTGGTAACCAATTTTGAAGTAATTTTCCAGCCTGCTTTTATTCCAAGCCGCGTTAGATTACATAGAAGAATAAAGTCACAGCCGCATATGTTTGCCCCATCATCGCTCGATTCTGGCTTTATTCTCGTCCTATCTCTAGAAAAAGAATCTTGATTTACATTTGATACGAACTGTTAACTATCTGGGTAATCTATTCAGGATTATCCAAAACAAAATTTTACGCACAAAAAGATTCGCATCGTTTTTGACATGGAACCCTTCATATTCGAACCCCATTCGGTGGAGATTTGAACTAATTTTATGAAGTCTAAATAGAGATTTCAATTTCGCTAAATCATTTGGAAAATATGTTAAATGCTATAATATGTCATTTGAGCTGGGCATAAGTATGGCAAGACAGGCTATTTGGATTGGAATAACTATTGCAGTTTTCTTTATTGGAGTAGGTGTTACCTCTACAATTTTGTCAGCCACTTACAATCCCAACACTATGAAGTTTGCAAATCAAGAATTGTTTGAACAGATGATGTCTCAGAATCCCAAAATGACTGCCAAGTGGTTGGATACAACGATGGGTTCAGAGATGAGAGAAAAACCAATGATGTCTGATATGT
>JADFLH010000080.1 GCA_022564515.1 Nitrososphaerota archaeon | reverse complement strand
TACAAAACTGGGTCTAAAATTATCCCAACTATGGTCTGAGCCTCTAAAGACTTGAACCATTAAGTCCTGAACTGAAATTGTTATTCCATTTAACGGGTCTAAATTAAAACCAAAAACGGTGCGGGTCTCAATAGAGTAGGAGTTGAACTTTTAGTTTGTATCCACTGAATAGATTCAAACAATTTGCGTTAGGATATGGCCATAAAATTACTACCAATTACTTCAATTCTATTTTCATTTGATACGAATTATTAATGAAAAGTAGCAGAACTTACAGGAAAGTAGAAAATGAAAAGATGTCAGTGGGCTCAAGACGAGCTAAACATAGAATATCATGATAAAGAATGGGGAAGACCAGTACATGATGATAAAAAATTATTTGAAATGATAATATTAGAAGGCGCTCAGGCAGGATTATCATGGAGTACTATTCTCAAGAGAAGAAAGACATATTGCAAAGCATTTTGTGATTTTGATCCTATCAAAGTATCAAAGTTTACGCAAAAAGACATCAACAGATTACTAAAAGATGAAGGAATAATTCGAAATAAACTCAAAATTAATTCTGCAATTAATAACGCAAAGCAATTTCTTAAAATTCAAAAAGAATTTTCTTCGTTTGATAAATACATTTGGAGTTTTGTAAATTATAAACCAATCATAAACAAGTACAAAAAATTATCAGATCTTCCTGCAACAACATCTCTATCTGATAAAATAAGTAAGGATTTGAAAAATCGTGGATTTAACTTCGTTGGCTCTACTATCTGTTATGCCTTTATGCAGGCAGTTGGAATTGTAAATGATCATACTACAAACTGTTTTAGATCCCAAAAAAAAGAAAAAAATTGAATAAAGCTATTTGTTAGTAGCTTCATTCAAGATAGATGCTAGTTTGCTGCGTAATTCTTGTTCGGTACTAGAACCCTGAACTGCAGCTTGAATCTTTTTTTGAATTGCTTCAACTACTGCATCAGCTCCCTTGTCTAATGTTTTTCCAAAGGATTGTTCTAATCGTGATTTTATTCGCTCTTTTTTGAGCTCAAGCATTGCTGCCATTGCAGCTTTATGCCACATCATTACTACAAAATCCAAAGGATTCTGACCTGAACATGATGGACATTCACATCCACCACATCCAGAACTGGTTTTTTCTTCACAACTACAGCTAGTTTGTACTGTAGAGCATTCTGGTCCATTACATTCCATTTATTTCACCTCCACTCATTTTCTTATAGTTACTATGAAAAGTTAAGTTAATAAGCTAGTAAGTGATGTATTCTGTATCAGGTGAAGTTTAGTTAAGTTGCAAGCAATGACCGAAGCCCTTCCATCGGATTGTAAGTGTTGTCCTATTGATAATACGTTTAAAATTATTGGTAAAAAATTCACAATCCACATTTTACGAAATATAATGGTTCTAAATCAAAAAAGATTTAATCAATTTTTAGGCTCCATTGAGGGAATAAATCCAAACACCTTATCCACCAGATTACGTGAAATGGAAAAAACCAAACTAATTGAAAAAAAAGTCTACAATGAAACTCCGATTAGAATTGAATACACTCTTACAAAAAAAGGTAAAGCATTAAAGCCAATCTTAGAAGAGATGGCTGAATTTTCTACAAGATTTTGCTGTGAGGATATTTTTAAAGATGCAAAACCAAGATCTTTTCGTCACGTGTTTGGAAAGAATTTGCCATTAATACAGTGATTAACATGACATTTGATACGAACTGTTAATGAAACTTTTTCATTCCTGATTTCGATCAAAGTATGGCTTTGTTATTGTACCCTCTGGTTCAGACAAACCACCCATGTAGGGCTGAGCAAGGGCTTGCAACCCTCTATATTCGGTTATAAAGTCTAAAATAGACTCTGCAATAAATCCAGGGCGGTCAACAATGCAAAGATGACCTGCACGTTCTACAATTTGTGATCGAACTGGGGCATTGATGATATCTCTTTTTAGTTGAAATCTTGCTAAAGGGTCCATCATAACGTCATTTTCACCCCACAGGATCTGTACAGGAGAAGTAATTGCAGAATAGTCAAGTTTTAACATCCAGTTTGGATCAAGGGAAGCACATCTTTTTGCCAAGGCTTTAATTCCTTCAAACTTTAGTTGTCCGTAGCCTGCATCTCCATTTAGTAAAGAACCTCCTTTTTCATAATCAACAGTTTCAAAAGGTTCTAGATAGTGTACTAAATCTCGAGAAGTAAGGGTTCCTGGTTTGTAAACCATTTCTCGTAAAAC